>SULG01000012.1 GCA_005524015.1 Candidatus Jettenia ecosi | reverse complement strand
TGTGATTCAACAATACTCCAGTATGTGCGCCCTCTTGATGCCCTTTTCTGTATGGTTGCCATAGGTAGTGTATTCATTACCATTCCACTCTCTCGTAGTCAGGTATTTTTATCTATCTACCTGAGGAAATGTTTCTTATTTGTCCGTTAATTATTGGATATATCTGCTTAATCCTATTCTAATCTCCTATCACATCCTTCCCCCATTATTGCTCTACATATCAGTGTATACACACAAAATACTCGTCTTCTTCTTATCTGCCAATATCTTATGACTTTGCTTCGGCTTTACTTTAGTAAAGTCACGCTAGAGATAACATCTCATTTATTAAAACAAACGGTCGCTATCCCTATTTTGTAGATAACATTCTCAGAGGTTCATATAAACGTTGAATAACGATTTGATGTGATACCTTTACCAGTGCTCAAAATTCTATGAAATAAGATACGCTATTTCATAAAAAGAAGCTATGGCTACATGGAATCAATAATCTATGTATGGTGGCCCCGGAATTCCTTAAAAACATTCCTTCGCTCATTTCCCCGTGATAAGACTTGTCCTCGTGCAAACGGGGATGTGATAGTAAGCCCCTTCAAATTCGATGCGCCATTGTCTTGGCATGGCAGACAACATAGCAAAAGGAGCTACTCTTGTCAACAATTTAATCACTAATCAAGGTGTGACCCCATTCGACCCGCCATTCGACCCGACCCTGAGAAAGAATGATTGTGCAGAGAGAGCGCTCAGACATGCGGTAGTAATTCGTAAAATCAGCCATGGCTCTCGATCGGAAGAGGGAGAAAGAGCTTTTACTGCTCATTTGACCTTTCTTGAAACCTGTAAAAAACTTGGATGTGATGTCAAAGAACAATTAAAAAGAGCTTTACACCCTTCTCTTTATCCAAACTGGTCTTTCGCTTTTCCGTAATCACTCAACAGTATTTTGAGTAATTACCGTTTACCTAATAGTATTTTTCTTCTACGGTCTTATAAACTAAGTGTATTCGTGATATACTTGAGGTCACCGTTCGTATAATCATAATAGCTAATGTGTGCCTTGCCTGATTTAAGAGCAATGGAGGTGTGCCCACCTACATCGCCAAGAAAGTCTAGTGGCCATGTTGCCCATGAGCCTGAACTATTGGTAGCAAATTTGAGGTTACCCTTTGAACTATCGTAATAACTGATACGTACCTTACTTTGTGCGCCAGATATAATGGAAGTGTACCTGCCTACAGATCCATTACCGTCCACAGTATTTTTTATCCATGAGCCTGAGACGTTTGTGGCATATTTGAGGTCATCATTCGTGTCGTCATAGTAACTGATATGTACTTTACCCTCTGTATCAAGCGCCAGAGAGGTATATTGGCCTACAATTCCATTGCTATCCACTGTAGTCACTACCCACTGGTTGGATTCATTCTTGGCATATTTAAGATCATGGTTTGTATCATCATAATAGCTGATATGTACATCACCTGCTGTACCAATCGCGAGCGAGGTATATTTGCCAACAATTCCATCACTATCAACATCAGTTGCTATCCATGCATCCGGGATATTGGTGGTATATTTAAGATTATCATTGGTATCGTCGTAATAACTGATATGTACCTTACCCTCTGTATCAAGTGTCAAAGAACAATATTTGCCTACATCACCATAGCTATCCACAGTGGTTGTTACCCATGTGCCTAATGTATTCGTGGCGTACTTAAGATTGTTGTTCGTGTCATCATAGTAGCCGATGTGTACTTTGCCTGTTGTATCAAGAGCTAAGGAGCTATATTCACCTACATCTCCATTACTATCTATCGTGGCTGTTTCCCACAGACCTGAGGCGTTGGTGGCATACTTAAGGTTGTTATGAAGAGAGTCATAATAACTGATGTGCACCTTATTTGATTTATCAATAGCTATGGAGCTATACGTGCCTACAACTTCACTTTTATCCAAATTAACTTTTACCCATGAGTTAGATGCATTCGTAGTGTATTTGAGATACCTACTAGAGTAATTGTAATAACATATATGTGCTTTGTTCAAGGTATCAAGTGCAATGGAGGTATATTGTCCTAAAATTCCATTTGTATCTACGGGCGTTATTACCCATGCACCAGAAGCGTTAGTGGTATACCTCAGGTCACCCATAAATACTGAATAATAGCTGATATGTACCTTGCCTGATGTATCAATTGCTATTGAGGTATATTGACCCACATCTTTGTTACTATCCAAAGTATATCGTACCCATGAGTTTGTTATATTAGTGACATATTTAAGGTCGCCATTCGCAAGGTCATAGTAGCTGATATGTACCTTGTCTGATGTGTCAATTGCTATTGAAGTGTATCGGCCTACGTCTTCTGAGCTATCTACTGTATTTGCAATCCATGCACCAGAGGCATTCGTAATATATTTAAGATTAGAGTCAGTACTATCAAAATAGCTTATGTGCACCTTATCTGATGTGTCGAGTGCAATGGAGGTATACAAACCTACTGCATTTTCACCATCATCTATATTTTCTTTTATCCATTTACCAGAGACATTGCTGATATATTTAAGGTTACCATTTGTAGCGTCATAGTAACTGATGTGCACCTTGTTTGATCTGTCTACTGCTATGGATGTATAGGAGCCTATATCCCCAATAGTATCCAATCTCCTCATTATCCAACTGCCTGATCTATTTGTGGCATATTTAAGATCTTTATTATTCCAATCATAATAGCTGATATGCGCCTTGTTCGATGTGTCAAGTGCTATGGAGGCATAGTAACCGATTCCAGGTGATGAGTCTACAATCTCATATTGCCATTCGCTGCCGTCATAATATGTATAATAAAGGTGGTCTCCTCCATAAACAATGTGGGGATTGTTGTTGGTATCAATTGCTATTGCCCTTGAGTAATTATTAGAGAAATATGCTGGATTATCTGCTTCCTGTTTAGACCAAGCGCCCGCTGAAATATTTACAAAAGCAAAATTAATAAAGACAAAGATTAAAAAAAGACCTGATAAGAATTTGCTATGAATCATATCTACTCCCTTTCCCATGATATATGATAGTATTCTAAAAATTAACAGTTAAGCAGCCAATAAACGGGCATAAAATTTTTGTTACACCTCCTTCCTGATAAATTTATATTCAGATGTATTCTTTTTGTTTTAATCATATTTGTTGAGACTAAACACTTAATCGAGGTCTTGTTAAATGGATATATTTTTAACCTATTGAAGAATCGATATAGAAAAGTATATGCCAATAGTTGTATGAAAAATGTAGAGATGGGATTTTTTGATAGCAAAATTCACATAAGTCTTTGGATGGTAAAAAGGTATGTGAAAATGTTATTTTGCGGTATGTAGCCCAGTTGGATAATAGATAGCTAATGCATGAAAATAATGAAGAAAAGCTACAGCGCAAGCTATTATACAAAGGAAAATGTTTTAAAGGATTATTTTATTAAGGTTTAGATTCAATAAGTTTAGTTACAGAAAAAAAACGGGATGTGAAGTATCACTATACTGAAATATGAGACTGTGACATGTTACACTTCTGTAGCATGTTACATTTATGTGACATGCTACACTTCTTTGATATCCTGGCGATATTTGCATATTATTTAGGAAGTCTATCACTACTACTGGCTGTTTTTATTTATCTCCTTCTTTTCTTAGATCCTCTTACGGAAAAAGATTTTTCGGTGAATATATTCCTTCGTATGAGTCCTCTTGCTGCTCTGGGGTCGATGATGGCAGCAAAAACATTTATCTTGAAGTATTGGCCTGCTATCATTGTGTTGCTTTTCAGTGTTCCTTTTGGCCGTTTCTTTTGTGCATGGATTTGTCTACTCGGGACGACAATAGATATTACAGACTATCTTTTTAGTAGCTTTAGAAAGAAATCCCAGAAAAATATCTACGATGGCCGTAAGATAAAGTGTTATCTTCTTGCCTTTCTTTTGATAAGCCTTCTGTTTAGTTATCAGTGTATTGGTTGGTTTGACCCACTTTCCATCGCAACTAACGTATATACAGTAAGTATTCATCCCTACAGTATTCAGATTATTGATTATTTTTTTAGTTATTTTGGTGACATTCCCTTTATCGGGCATTTTTTTGCCCTGATTCATAAATTTTTTCAGAACATTCTTTTTGCTTATCATGCCCCTTTCTTTAGAGCGCACGGAATTCTTTTCTTTATCTTTGTTTTGCTCATCACTTTTGGTATGGTGTTTAGACGATTCTGGAGCAGAAATATATGTCCCATGGGTGCTATCTTTGCACTCGTTTCAAATTGGTCATTATTTAAAAGAACCGTTTCGTCCTCATGCACAAGCCTGCGGTCTCTGCGCTGAAAACTGTGGTATGGGCGCTATAGGAAGCGATGGGAAGAGTACTAAGGAAGGTGAGTGTATACTGTGTATGGCGTGTCAAAAGGTGTGTCCGGAGAATAGCGTTACTTTCAGAAGGGAACAATCCATAGAGCAAAGGTCTACCGTAAACCTCTCGAAGAAGGTATTTCTTCTAACGGGTTTAACCAGTGCAGCGGCTGCCCCTCTGATAAAATTGAATTACATAAAAAATACCAATAAGGGAAAGACCTCTCTTATTCGTCCGCCAGGCGCTGCAGATGAAAAAGAATTTCTTGCCCTTTGTATACGCTGCGGCGAGTGTATGAAGGTTTGCAAGACCAACGGGTTACACCTGTTGTATTAGAGGCTGGTATTGAGAGTTTGTGGACACCGAGGCTTATTCCCAGAATTGGCTATTGCGACTATGGTTGTATACTGTGTACCCGTGTCTGTCCATCGGGCGCAATTAAACGCTTGTCCCTGGAAGAAAAACGTGAGATTGCTTTAGGTAAGGCACGAATAGATCATAACCGATGTATTCCATGGGTAGGATATGTCCGGCTCCCTGAATTGGAAAAAGAGTGGCAGGATTTCAATTGTGGTGTATGCGAGGAGGTGTGCCCTGTTGCCTACAAAGGCTATTCATTTTAATACCTGCGTAGATGCGCAACAGAGGGAAATTCGCAGGCCTTTTGTACGGGAAAATATTTGTGTTGGTTGTGGCTTTTGTGAAAGAGTTTGTCCCGTATTAGGAACTCCAGCCATAGTTATAGAAGGGATACAACCTCAGACAAAAATAACACATCGCCTAAAAAGTTCTTCAGCTAATAATTTTCTTACAGAAACTATTGGAGAATGGAAAAGGGTTTCTGCCCCTATTACTTATGAGGGAAAAGAGAAACTCTACGAATATATTAATGGAGGTGCAGAACCTTATTTATCGTATTCTTTTCTAAGAGTTTCTCAGGCAGAATATATAGGTGAGGCAAATAAAAAGATCCTTATTGATATTTGGGAGTTTGGCAGTCCAGAAGATGCTTTTTGAGCCTTTAGTAAAGACCGTGCTGGCAGAGAAATACAGATAGGTAATGGAAGTGCATTATTTGATAATTATCTCTACCTTTGGAACGACATATACTTTATAAGAATTGAACCAAGGGAAGGAGATGTTTTACCTGAAGAGGTTACTTATTTGGGTAAATCCGTTATCAATACAATGCCACATAAAAAGGTATTGTTGCCAGCGATACTTAATTATTTTCCCCAGCAATATCTTATCGGGGAAAGTCTGAAGTTTTTTCATAAAAAGATCATCCTTGATAATCTCTATATTTCCGATAATTTTATCGAGGAGAATATATTTCTTTTAAGCGAAAAAACCGATGCCGCTCTTGCAGAATATAAATCGAGCATACATGAAGGAACTTTGAAACTTATGATCATACAATATTCAGATGATGATACGGCAAGAATTGCCTTTGATGATGTAATAAAATTATGACGAGTTTGGAGTGAAAGAGAATTTACATCAGGAATACTGCATACTTTTGAGGATACATCATCTAAGTACTCTTCTTGTTTGTTAAAAAGAAATATTCTTTGTATGACATTTCTTTCCCCGAACAAGAATGACGCAGAACTATTGCTGAAACTTGTATCTGAAAAACTATAGATTTTTGTTGCAAAGAATAGTTAATCTTTGCTATAGTAATAAAAAAAATGTGTTAATAGATTTATCAAGTGAATATTAATAGGTTTTTGAAGAGTTTTATTTTTTAAGGAATTAGTATAAATGATAAGTAAAGAAGTAAAACAGAGGCTCATTACAGACCTCAAGACTCATGAAAATGATACCGGTTCTCCTGAGGTACAGGTAGCGTTGTTAACAGAGCGAATTAATCATTTAAGCGATCACCTGAAGGAGCACAAAAAAGATCATACCTCCCGGAGGGGTTTGTTAAAAATGGTTGGGCGTAGGTCAGCATTACTTAAATATTTATCAAGCAGAGATAATGAAAGATACAAAAGACTCATCGGCAGGCTCGGTATCCGTAAATAAATCAATTTTTAGGAGACCCTATAGACTTATCTAAAATGTATAAAAAATTAAAATATCCATTTCTTTTGCTGGTCAAAGGCAAAATAAAGTAAAATAAAGCTGGAGGTGAAAAATGCCGTATTGTAAAGTAGAACGATTGATCGGCAAAAGAATACTTAGTATAGAAACAGGTAAAATTGCAAAGCAAGCAGATGGCGCTGCATTAATTCGATATGGAGACACGATAGTCTTAACTACAGTTGTCGCGGCAGGAGAGAATGAAGATGCCGACTTTTTTCCTCTTATTGTTGATTATAGAGAAAAGACATACGCAGCTGGAAAATTTCCAGGTGGTTTTTTTAAGAGAGAGGGAAGACCTACCAACAAAGAAGTATTAACCATGCGGTTAATAGATCGACCCATCAGGCCGCTCTTCCCAGAAACATACCTCAATGAAGTGCAGATTATGTCCATGGTCCTTTCTGCAGACAAAGAAAACGATCCAGATATTTTTGCTATGATAGGTGCGTCTGCAGCTTTATCTATTTCAAGCATTCCATTTCAAGGCCCTACAGGGTCCGTAAGGGTTGGTCTGGTGGATGGAGAATTTGTTATTAATCCCACCCATTCTGAGTTGCTAATGAGCAGTATTGACCTCGTAGTCTCAGGAACAGAGGAGGCTGTTACGATGGTTGAATCATCCAGCAAGGAGGTTCCTGATGAACAGATGGTGGATGCTATTATGTTTGGGCATAAATTTATTAAAGAAATTGTACAGCTTCAAAAAGAATTATTAAGCAAGTGTAAAAAAGAAAAACAACCCATCCCGCCTTTAAAAATAAATATGGCTCTTTTAGAAGAAATTAAAGGAAAGTATTACGCCCAAATATTAGAAAAGAATCAAACACCAGGAAAACAGGAGCGAAAGCTTGCTTTAAACGAGATATTAAATCAAATTATATATGAGTATTGTACCGATAGAGAAGATGCTCCTGCAAAAAGAGAAATTAAGGCAATTTTTGAGAGAGTAGAAACAGTCGTAGTTCGTGATCAAATCATAAAAGAAAACAAGAGGCCTGATGGACGAGGAGTAAAAGATATTCGTCCTATTACTTGTGAAATAGGGATATTACCGAGAACCCATGGTTCTGCTTTATTTACCAGAGGCGAGACCCAGGCTCTTGTTGTAACTACTCTTGGTACGCCTACGGATGAACAAAAAGTAGACACGCTCGAGGATGAATATTCGAAAAAATTTATGCTGGATTATAATTTCCCTCCTTTCTGCGTGGGTGAGGTAAAACCATTACGTGGGCCAGGCAGGCGCGAAATCGGGCATGGAGCATTGGCTGAACGTGCTTTAGAGGCAGTGCTGCCCCCGCCAAATAAGTTTCCCTATACCGTTCGGGTAGTTTCTGATATCACAGAGTCTAATGGTTCATCCTCAATGGCTACTGTATGTGGGGGAACCCTTTCTATGATGGATGCCGGTATTCCTATAACTGCACCGGTTGCTGGTATTGCTATGGGTTTGGTTAAAGAAGGAGATGATGTTCGTATCCTATCTGATATTTTAGGGACGGAAGACCATTTGGGTGATATGGACTTTAAAGTTGCAGGAACGGAAAACGGTGTTACTGCACTGCAAATGGATATAAAAATCTCTGGAATTACTCAGGAAGTTATGCAAAGCGCTTTAGCACAGGCAAAAGAAGGGCGACTTTTTATAATTAAGGAGCTTATAAAAGTTATTGAAAAACCAAGGGTAGAAATCTCAATATATGCGCCGAAACTCGTTCATATCAAAATTAATCCTGAAAAAATTGGTATGGTGATTGGTCCTGGAGGTAAAAATATTAAAAAGATACAAGAGGAAACCAGCGCAAAAATAGAGATCGAAGATGACGGTACTGTTATTATTTCCGCAGCCCTTACTGAATCAGCACAAAAAGCCAAGACATGGATTGAACGTATGACGGAAGAAGTCCAGGTTGGTAAAGTTTATACGGGAAAGGTTCTTTCGTTAAAAGAGTATGGAGCTTTTGTGGAAATCATCCCAGGGCATGATGGACTTGTGCATATTTCTGAGTTATCTGATAGTTATGTAGAGAAAGTCGAAGATGTTGTACAGGTAGGTCAGGAAATTATGATAAAAGTAATTGGAATAGATGATCAGAAGAGAGTTAAATTGAGCAGAAAGGCTGCACTCAAAGAAAAAGGTCAACCAGAACCCTCAAACGTGTAAGATTTTCCTAGTTAAGGAATGTTTCAGTAAAATTAAGTCGACTATGCAGGCGAATAAAGATTTAATTTTACCCATTGGTAAATACTTTTGATCTTATTAGGAGGATATAAGAGCGTAAAGGATAAAGAGAAGAGGATGCGATGTTTTAACTGTTTTAAGATGTATTTATTCAATTAGGAGAGCAATATAATGGCAATAGGTAAAGTTAAATGGTTTGATGCGAAAAAGGGTTTTGGTTTTATTGAACAAGAGGGTGGTGGAGATGTTTTCGTTCACTATTCAAATATTACCGGTGACGGATTTAAAACATTGGAAGATGGCGAAAAAGTAGAGTTTGATATTGTCGAAGGGGCAAAAGGTTTACAAGCCCAAAAAGTAACTCGTATCGCTTCCTAAAAATAATATATAAAAAGAACATACCTGAGCCAGGAAGAAAGCAAACAAATTTTTTTCCTGGCTCATTCTTTTGATTGAGAAAATGTGATTCAATACTTAATTGGTGCAGCAGTATCTTTTATTATTCTTATCCCAGTCGCTCTTCTTTATATACAAAGGGTTATTGATAAAACCAGGGAATTTGAGAAAAGGGCAACGGATTCAGAAAGATTGGCTTTTGTTGGCACGTTAGCGGGAGGACTTGCCCATGAGATTAAAAACCCCTTAAGTACGCTCAATATTAACTTGCAACTCATGAAGGAAGATATACAAAGTATCATAGGAGAAAAGAGTGAAAGGGCATACCTAAAGATACAAATCTTACAAAAAGAGATACAACGCTTAGAGGAAATATTAAATGATTTTCTCAGATTTGCAAAAGGGCAAAAACTAGAGCTGGAAAGCCACGATATTAATGAAGTTTTGGATGAAATTATTGATTTTGTTACACCTGGGCTAAAACAGAAAAAAATATTACTACTAAAAAGCTATGATGCGTATCTTCCCAAATGTCGTATAGATAATAATCTTATAAAACAGGCGATTTTAAATGTTATCATTAACGCAGAACAGGCGATGGAAAATGGCGGAAACCTTATGATCGGTACATCCAAAGGTAAAAAATATATACAAATAGATATAACAGATACAGGCTCAGGTATTTCCAAAGGTATTCTTGATAAAATATTTCAGGTTTATTTTTCTACGAAAAAAACAGGTACTGGACTTGGACTTCCAACAACAAAGCGTATTATCGAAGAGCATGGAGGAGCTATCTCAGTTCAAAGTGAAGAGGGTAAAGGAACCAATTTCTCTATGCGGTTACCAATACCTTAGAGTTATTAAGTGATGATAAATCATATCAATATCCTTGTTGTTGATGATAAAGAAGAGCATGCAAATGCTACAGCCGAAGCGCTCCAGAAAGTGGGATATAAATGCCGTATTGCTACAAGCGGCGGAGAAGGATTAAAAATTATAGAAACCGGGGATGTGGATATTGTAATTACGGATTTAATTATGCACGATATTGATGGCCTGCAAATACTCAAGGCAACAAAAGAGAAATTACCGGAAGCTGAAGTTGTTCTGATTACCGGTTACGGAACAGTAGAAACCGCTGTAGATGCTATGCAGAAAGGGGCAGCTACGTATCTTTTGAAGCCTATCAATATTAATCATTTGCGTGCAGAAGTCGCCAAACTCATTGAAAAGCAAGGGCTTGTGAGGAGTAATACGGAACTTCACAAACAACTTGATGAAAGGTTCGGATTATCAGGCATTATTGGCAATAGTCCAAAAATGCAAAAGGTGTTAAATACCGTTAAGCAAATTTCCGGAACAACAGCTACCGTATTAATAACTGGTGAAAGCGGTACCGGTAAAGAGCTTATTGCAAAAACCATTCATAACAATAGTCCCAGGAAAAATAATTTACTCGTTATCTTAAATTCTGCAGCTATTCCGGAAAATCTCCTTGAGAGCGAGCTCTTTGGACATGAGAAAGGCGCTTTTACGGGAGCCTTGTATCAGAGGAAAGGAAAATTCGAGCATGCGCACCGCGGCACATTATTTTTAGATGAAGTTGGTGATATGCCTCTTTCCACACAGGTCAAACTGTTGCGGGTAATTGAAGATGGTATAATTACCCGCATTGGCAGCAACGAATCTCTTGAGGTGGATGTTCGTTTGATTGCTGCTACAAATCAGGATCTTGAAAAACTTATTAAAGAGGGAAAATTCAGGGAAGATCTTTACTTTAGATTGAATGTTGTCTCTATCAAATTACCGCCGCTGAGAGAGAAGGTTGAGGATATTCCACTCCTCATCGATGCGTTTCTCCGTGAATTTTCCCATATACACAATAAGAAGATCTTGTGCATGTCTCCTGATGCAAGAAAGATTCTCTATAAGTATTCGTGGCCTGGAAATATACGGGAACTAAAAAATTGTATGGAGAGTATGGTTGTTGTAAGCACGAGAGACGTGTTAGATATAGAAACCATCCCGGATCATATATTACAGCGTAGCGATAAAGAGACTGCTTCGCTTAATTTTATGGCAGGTATGACCGTGGAAGAAGCCGAAAGAGAGCTTATTAAAAATACCTTAGCCTCAGTAGGTGGAAATAGAGAAGAAGCATCAAAATTGCTGGGAATTGGTGAACGTACTCTTTATAGAAAGTTAGACCGGTACGGTCTTAAATGAAAGATTATGCATTATGCCTGGAGCAGTATAGCGCCAGTATTTTGTACAGATGAATCAAATCAGAGAATTCCAACACGATATGCTAGAAATTAAATTATGTGCTAATTGTAAAAGAAGCTTATCCAAAAATGACATCGATTCAGGACATATCGAGTATCAGGAAAGTGGAAAATTGCTTTGTAAAGAGTGTTTTGCGATGAAAACAAGAAGAGAGAAGGGATATGAGGAAAAAGATTTTATCATGGAGTCTCTATTAAATGAATTAAAAAATATTAATAGAGTCTTAACGTATGAGCCTGTTTCATGGCTAAATATTCTGGCAGCAGTTATTCAGTGTTTTGTCTTCGGTTCTCTTATTTTTGCTTACCTTAATCGCAATGGTGATGTTCATGCGTATCTGTTGCTTGCCCTTGTCTTTCAAGTAATGGCATTAACTTTTTTTGTAATAAAAAAATAGAGGGAAAATACTTGACTCTGAATATCTTATGATTATAATGTGTAACTATAATTAATTAATAATAATTACATATTAAATTATTGAAAAGGAGGCATAATAATGAGTGTAAAAATTGGGCAAAATGCGCCTGAATTTACCTTGCAAAGTGTTATTGGAGATAAGTTTTGTGATGTAGGTTTGGATGAATATAAGGGGAAATGGGTTGTTCTTTTCTTTTATCCACTAGATTTTACCTTTATATGTCCTACAGAAATTACTGAATTCTCAAAACGTGATAGTGAGTTTAAAGCACTTAATGCACAAGTTCTAGGGGTGAGCGTTGACAGTGTATACTCTCACAAGGCATGGTTGAAAGAACTAGGAAACCTTAGTTATCCATTACTGAGTGATATTACAAAAGATATTTCCCGGAAGTATGGTGTCCTTCTTGAAGATAAAGGTATCGCCTTGCGGGGTACTTTTATCATTGATCCGGAGGGGAAACTAAGGTATCAATTAATTCACGATTTAGGTATTGGAAGAAGTGTTGAAGAAATACTCAGGGTCTTAAGAGCATTACAAACAGGAGAGCTTTGCCCAGTTGAATGGAAGCCTGGTAAAAAGACATTGGGTAAAGCATAGATATAATCTTAAATAACGAAGATATTTTTAACTTAGCAGCAAACACACTAAACTTCTCCTTGCAATGAGGAGAAGTTTATTTTTATGTTGGCAGAATTATGAATAGCGAGCAATTGCGCCTATGCAGAATTCTGCCACTTACTTACTCGCTTTCTTTAATCTCTCATATTGGGCAAAAGATTTCTTTGCCTCTTCTTTCAGTCCCTTTTTCTCATAAAGAGTTCCAATGATGTTATGAATATCAATAGTAGTCGGATCGACCTCCAGTACTTTAGAATATTCATAAATAGCATTGTCTAAGGCGCCTTTTTGTTCGTAGATACGTGCAAGTGCGAGATGTAGGGTAGCATATTTTGGATTAACTTCAATGGCATGTTTTAAAATCATAATCGCATTATCCGACATGCCCTTTTCATTATATGCAATTCCGAGACAGATATATGCCTTGAGATTATTCCTGTTTAAGGATATAGCATTTTCCCATTCTTCAATTGCTTCTTCATATTGTTTGTTATAATAAGAAACGAGACCCATCTCAAAATACGTATCGGGTTTAAGTTCAAGATTCATTTCTTCAATATTTTTTAGCTTATCTCTAAGGGTAATTAATCTCTTTAATACATCGGCTGTTAAAGAGTTATTTTTAGTTTCTGGAAGGATGAGTGACGGAATAAAAGCCTTCTTTCTTTCCAGCAAGAGCATATCTTCCAATATTTCTTTTTCTTCTTTGATAAATACTAGAGATTTTTCAAGAGTGGTTTTAAGATTAAAGTTTTTATCTTCAAGAATAGAAGCTCTTTGTTCCAGGGTTATAATTTTCTTTTCAAATTCTTCTGTTGATATACCTCCTTCTACTGAAGATTCTTCTTTCTTCTGCTGTTCCAGCTCTTTTATCAGGTTTTTATGTTCTTCTCGGGAAATATAGTTGTTCTTGTAAGAGTTTAGTTTATTCTCGTAAGCATTGACTTTATCGTTGTAAATTGATTTGAGGATGTACTCATTGGTTAATTTCTCTTCGTAAGCGGCTACTGAGTTCTCATAAATCTTCTTTTGTTTATCACGTATGAATTTCAAAGTATTAATTAACTCATCTTTTTCGGTAATGAGCCTATTATAGTAAGGCTTTTCCTTTAAAAGCCAATAACTTAGGAGAACAACTACTGAGAGGATAAACACAATTCCTAGTATAAAGGAAATTTGCTTATCAGTTTTGATAAACGATCTTTTGGGTGTATAAGAAATCGTTTGCGCTAAATTTTTGAGGTATTCAAAGTATTTAAGTAGATCTTTATATGTAAATTTCATACGTATTTAAAATGAGATTTATTTGACTATATTATTACTGGTTGTGTGTCTTTTTTATGATAAGTTTATCAGCCTCTTCTTGACTCATTGGAGTAATTTCCAGGGTCTTTGCAGGGAGGTCTTTCTTTGCCTGTTTTACAGAAACCTTTACTCTTGATAAGAATTGTGATTTTCCATACCGGGCAGTAATGCGTGCTGCTATCTGAATTTTTTCATCGGTGATCTCTCCACGTACGAGGGCAAGAGGACCGGGCATATCAATTAAATTTAACAGGAGATCCGATTCCTGTGAAAGCGAATCGATTCTCGTATTGTCCTCGTCATTTCTGCCAACAATGATTTTTGTTTTTGAATCAAGCCTAAAGTGTCTCCCTACCTTTAACAAGTTAACATCATTAACCGTGGTATCGCCAGTATTGATAGAATCTCTTATACGATGGGCAAATTCCGGGTCGGTAAGCAGACATCCACCTGCCGAACAGGGATAATCTTTTATTTGGAATACATCTGCAAGCTGTATTTGATCTTTTCTCGAACGACCCCGAATTTGGAGCAACTGCTCCCTATCCACAATGCCTGATTTTTCAGGTATGGTAGGTTCCATGTGCTTGGCGCACAAAGGCCTTAAGACAAGGCCCGTAAGGTTTGCCTCTTTGTCGATAAGCTTCATGGCATCTTTTCGTTGTGACATCGGTCTTTGCCCCAGTACTTCACCCGTAATAATGAAATCAGCGCCGATCTCCCGCATATATTCTCCCGCAATGCGAAAGATATTAATCCGGCAATCTATGCAGGGGTTCATATTCTTCCCATATCCATATTTGGGTTTTTTTACTAATTCCAGAAATCGTTCGGTAGTATTGATAACCTTAATTGGTATTCCAAACTTTTCTGAAACCTTTACTGCCTCAAGCTTGCAGCTACCATGAGATGTACAACGACAAAATACAGTCACAAAATTCAGGGCGATTACCTCTATCCCTTGTTGCTGAATAACACGGATTGCCAGGGTGCTATCTAAACCGCCTGATAATAATGCTAAAGCCTTCGCCAAATCTCGCTCCTTACTACCAACACTGTCTCGGTTAATAACCCTTAAAACTACACATAAAAACTGAAGTTTAGCATATACTGCATTGGAATGCAAGTATCACATTATTTTCAATGATTTATCTTGCTACGATTCATCCTATGGTTCGGCGTTTAACCTGATTCTTGTACTTTTCAGATAATCTCTAAAAGAAGTTTGACTGGATAACTTTACCATGATAAACTATAAATACTTTTATGAATAGCTTATAGCCCAATATTTAGGATGAAATCGGGAAGGGTTATGATAAGAGAACCAGCAGCGGCAGGGAGTTTTTATAGCAGAGATGCGATTCAGCTAAAGAGAGATATTGAAGATTTTTCAATTAAGGGTTGTGAGAAACAGTCTGTTTTAGGTGTTATTTCTCCACATGCTGGATATATATACTCGGGACGCGTTGCAGGAAATCTTTATTCAAGAATTGAAATACCAAATACGGTAGTTATATTAGCGCCAAACCATACAGGTTATGGTGTACCATATTCTGTTTGGCCTGATGGATCATGGAATACACCACTTGGGAATGTTAAGGTAGACGAGGAAGTGGTGGAAGAATTAGTGCAAGCCTCCGATCTTATTAAGAAAAACAAGGAGGCCCATTTTAGTGAGCATGCTGCCGAGGTGCAGATACCTTTTATTCAATACTTTAATCCTTCTGTTAAAATCGTTGTGATTGTCATATCTTCCGGGGAAATAATAAATCTTAAAGATATTGGTAAGAACTTATCACGGGTATTACAGAAATTACGTCCTGATGCCCTTGTTGTAGCTTCTTCCGATATGACGCATTACGAATCACAAACGTCTGTCAATAGAAAAGATAAGATTGCCATTCATGAGATATTGTCTCTTAACGAAAGTAACTTATATCATGAAGTATACAGTAAGCATATTACTATGTGCGGTATCTATCCTACAATTGCCATGCTCGTATGTTCTAAGGATAGAGGGGCTAAAAATGCAGAATTAGTGCGTTATGAAACCAGTGGTGATATTACCGGTGATTATAATCAAGTTGTAGGTTATGCAGGAATTATGATAAGTTAAATAAGGAGAAAGATATTTATGGTAATGGTTCCAAAGATTAAATTAAATATTGATGGTAATACGATAGAAGTGAACAAAGGCAAAACAATTTTACAAGCAGCCAGTTCTATCGGTATTCATATTCCAACCCTGTGCCACGACCCTCGTCTGGAGCCCTTTGCGGCATGCCGTGTTTGTATGGTAGAGATAGAAAGAGGTAAGTCGAATGCCCTTATTACTTCCTGCAATACTGAAGTTACCGATGGTATGGTTATTCGAACTGATTCTGAAAAGGTATTAAAAACACGAGAAATGGTTTTGGAGTTAATTCTCTCGGATCATCCTAAAGATTGTATGACGTGTGGGAAATGTGGCGCCTGTAAATTACAGGATCTTGCTTATGAATATGGTGTGAGAGAAAGCAAATTTTTTGAGGAACCAGACGGCGGTGTTGTAGAGGATAGTAACCCTGTCATTCAGCAAGATACGAGCAAATGTATCTTGTGTGGTCGCTGTGTCCGCATTTGTTCCGAAGTTCAGCAGGATTATGCTATTGATTTCAAGGATCGGGGGTTTAAAACAGAAACAGGTCTACCATTTGGAATGTCCCGACGTGATACAACCTGTGTGTTGTGCGGTCAGTGTGTGTCTACCTGCCCAGTTGGTTCATTAGTGGAGAAGCAAGCTGTAGGAATGGGACGGGAGTGGGAGTTTAAACAGGTCAAAACCACCTGTGCCTATTGCGGTGTAGGTTGCACGATGTACTTAAATGTAAAAGGGAACCAGATTGTTAAAGTAACTTCGAAGGCGGGGTCTATTCCTAATGATGGCAACCTATGTGTAAAAGGACGATTCGGTTTTGACTTTGTCCATCATCCTGACCGATTGAAGCAGCCGCTCATAAAGAGAAATGGGAAATTTGAAGAGGCAACATGGGATGAAGCGCTGAACCTCGTTGCTTCTAAATTAGGTGAAATAAAGGCCAAATACGGACCAGATTATGTAGGAGTAATGAGCTCTTCGCGATGTACTAATGAAGATAATTATCTGGCAATGAAATTTGCGCGTGCTACGATTGGCACAAACAACGTAGATCAGTGTGCCCGGACTTGACACGCACCTTCCGTCGCCGGTCTGGCGATGTCATTCGGTAGTGGCTCTATGACCAATTCCATTAGCGAAATCAAGGACTGTAAACTCATTTTTCTGATTGGCGGCAACCCGACAGAGGCGCATCCAATTGTGGGGCTGGAGATGAAGAAGGCTCTAAGGAATGGATGTACCTTTATCGTAGCTGATCCACGCAAGATCTGGTTTGCTCAGCATGCCAAGTTGTATCTCCCGGTAAGACCGGGTACAGATAACTGGTTATTGAATGCAATGGCTCATGTCATCATTGCCGAAGGTCTTGAAAATAAAGAATTCATAAGCACTCGGACAGAAGGTTTCGAAGAGTTAAAAGCATTTGTGAAGGATATTACACCTGAACAGGCCTCGGAATTTACTGGTATTCCGGCAGAAGATATCCGTCAGGCTGCCAGATTATACGCTAAGTCAGAAAAATCAGCCATATATTATACCCTGGGGATTACCGAACATACCTGCGGTACCGATAATGTGAGAACTATTGCAAACCTTGCTTTATTGACAGGGCATGTCGGAAAATCCAGTACAGGTGTTAATCCTATTCGGGGCCAGAATAATGTGCAGGGTGCTACAGATATGTGTTTACCGGATAAAATGACCGGATATCAGGGCGTTACAGATAATGCGGTTATGGAGAAGTTTGAGAAGGCTTGGGGTGTCACATTGTCAAGAACTCCGGGGGCTACTGCGCCGACCATGTTTGAACGTATGGATAAGAATCAATTTAAGGCCCTGTACGTAATCGGAGAAGACCCGGTTATCAGTGAACCTAATCAGGATTCCACCATCAAAGCGCTAAAAAATCTTGAATTTCTTGTTGTACAAGATATTTTTATGTCAGAAACTGCTAAATATGCAGATGTTATCCTGCCAGCTACCAGTTTTGCCGAAAAGGATGGTACTTTTACTAATACGGAACGCCGTGTCCAGCGTGTCCGGAAGGCCATTGATCTAGTAGGGAATACAAGGCCTGACTGGCAAATTACCTCCGAGTTGTCTACGCGTATGGGATACAACATGAATTATTCTTCACCAAAGGAAATTTTTGATGAAATTGCAAACCTTACACCCATACTCGCAGGCATTAGTTATGAAAGGATCGAGCAAAATGGCATTCAATGGCCATGTCCAGATGCAAAACATCCTGGCACTAAATTTTTACATGAGGGTAAATTCCCAAGAGGTCTTGGTAAATTTTTTGTATTGCCCTATCGTGCACCCGCCGAGAGTCCTGATAAAGATTTTCCATTGCTACTCTCAACAGGACGCACCTTGTATCATTACAATGCAGGTACTATGACACGAAGGTCGGAAGGGATTATTCATAAAACAAATGAATGTTTTGTTGAAGTAAATCAGGCAGATGCAAAGGAATTGGGAATCTTTGATGGTGAAACGATTAGAATTGCTACACGTCGTGGTGAGATTACTGCTCGTGCCGAGGTTTCTGGGAAGGTAAAGAAGGGTGTAATCTGGATGCCTCTGCACTTTGCTGAGTCTGCTGTAAATAAGTTGACAATAGATGCTTACGATAATATTACTCAAACAGCAGAATATAAAGTCTGCGGGGCAAAAATAGAGAAAATACCTGGATAAACCGGAAAACTGATGTGTTTCTATAACAGGAAGGGGCGAACATTGTGTTCGCCCCTTATAGTTGTGTATAAAAACTCAAACCTTGTCGAGTACTATATACTATAATTATCGAACTAAATTTTACCTTAAGAAATTCTTTATAGCATCGAAGATAATGCTCTTTTCACCACCAGATAACATATAATGATGACTCTGATTAAGCCATACTAACTGTTTATCAGCAGAGCCGAGATTCTTTAATACATATCTTGCACTTGCTGGCGCGGCAACACCATCTTTTTGAGAATGAATGACCAGGGCGGATGATTTTATATCTTGTAGCCTCGGTTTAACAGTCTCGATAATCTTTAAGACGTCATCGACTGCCTGAAGAGAATAATACGTATCCACCGGATGATAGAGATAGCCGGAATATGCTTCCGATTCCATATAGCACTTTCTTCTCCATGTTCTAACCTTCCGGGTAAAATTCTTACATAGTTTAATTAAACTACTCATAGGTAGGTACTCTCGCACAAGAAATATCGGTATGCCCATAAGTATCATCTTCTTTATCGGATACTTTGCTGCTAATTGTAAAGTTAGCAATGCGCCTAAAGAAAATCCGATAACTACAACCTCTTTGTATGTATCTGTTAATTTATGATACTCGGACTCAACTTTCTCGCTCCAGTTGTAATGTGATTCCGGTGAGAGACCTCCCATATTCATACAATGGCCTGGTAAAAGGATACCTCTGGCAGTATGACCATCTTTGTACAGGTATTCTCCAAGCTCTCTCATCAAAATAGGACCGCTGCAAAGGCCATGTATGAGTAAACAAGCCGGCTTGCCATTTCTGAGGGTAAATTCAGCGCCGTATACAGATAAATCGTCGAGTATTAAATTATGTACCATAATTTTTATGTAATTCTTGTTAAGAACATGGATTGATGAAAAAATATTTCTTGTTATTTTAAATAGATTATCAAACCCCTGTTTTGCTTCTTTTCTACTATTTTATATGCCGTTTTGTTTTAGATAATATATCTTGAGAATATGTTAAAGATGGCCTTTTGGATTGTATCCCACAATATATACATTATCTTTCCTGTTTCCCCATATACCTAATAAAAGGTAATCGGTATTGCTTTTTTGCCGGCTCCATTTTGTGCCGTTATAATAAAGTATCGTACCATAATCTCCTATTGCAAAGATGTTATTATTATCAATGCCCCATATTCTTCTCAGCCAGTTATTTGTATTACTTCTCTGTCCCTTCCAATCCATACCATCGTAATGGAAAATGAGTCCATCCGCTCCTACCACGAATACATTTTTAGGGCCGGTTCCCCAAACACTCATAAGCCTTTTATTCGTAATATGAACAGCAGTATTCCATGTCTTTCCATCATATCGAAGTATCGTACCGTAATCTCCAACTGAATAAACAGTATCCTTGCTAGCGCCCCAAATTCCATAAAGCCAGTTAAGGGTTCCACTATATTGTTCTCTCCATTTTTCTCCATCGTAATGTAATATTTTCCCCAAAACACCAACAATGAATATATATTTCTCACTAAGGCCCCATATACTAGTTAGCCAATCTCCAATACCAATTTCAATTTTTTCCCAACCAGATCTATCATGATGAAGAATAGTACCCTGGTCTCCTATAATATAGATGTTTTCTCGGCTGCTACCCCATATTTTATTTAATCTGTGGTAAGTAATATGAAAGTCTTTCTGGATAGTCCATGATTTACCATTATAATGAAGAATAGCGCCATTTTTACCAATTGCGAAGATATCATTATCGGAAAACCCATAAATATCACTAAGCCACATATTGAATCCATCATAGACATGGTTCCATGACTTGCCATCATAGTGGAGTATAACGCTATCGCACTTATCATATTCCGTTGTTTGTTCTTCTAATCCCCATTGATTTGCGAAAACGATACCGTTCGTAGAAGATTGATATATAACAAAAAGGATAGAAATAAAAAGATTTGTAATTATTTTCATACTCTTTTCCTACAGAATGTTTAGTGTGCAAGATAAAGATTGTTCTCTGTTAATAGCTTTTATGATTTATTGCTGTTTTCAAGGTCTTCTATTTTCCAATCCGGGCAAAAAAGTAACTATGGTACTGTAAAGGAGAGATGGATGTCTGTGTGGTTTACCTTAAAGATTGAGTGGATTTCAGAATTGTTGAACTCGGATGAGAATTAATAAACCATTTAAGAGTATTCCGCCAGAGATGATTCTCTCTTAGATGGCGATAATTTTTTAATTTGCTCCATGATCTTCCTTGTAATCTCTTCGATCTCTTCCTTTGTAGTACCTTTTATCTTCTCAAATGTCATAGGCTTGCCAAAAACTACTTTAATTTTGAAAATTCTTGGTATCTTTGCGCCCTTCGGCAGCGCCTCGTAGGTACCGGAAATAAATGCAGGGACGACAGGCGCATTGCTTTTTTTTACCAGAAAACCAATACCGGGATTTCCTTCTTGAAATTGACCTTCTTTACTTACGCCTCCCTCAGGGTAGATACCAAGGACATTATTTTTCCTAAGTACCTCAATTCCCTCTCTAAGTGCAGCAATATTCGTGCCTTTCTTTCTTACACAGATACAACGAAATAATTTAAAAAGCCATTTCCAGCGTCCTTCATAAAACTGTTCAGTCATCATAAAAATAATACGCCTTGGGAACATTGCCTGCAGGACCACAGGGTCCATATAACTAAAATGATTTGCTGCCACGATAAGAGGTCCTTTCAGTGGTATCCATGCTTTATTTTCAACTTGAATATGATAAAGTATTCTCAGCAAGATAACACCCACAACCTTAAGTACTAAGAAAAAACAATTGTTCAATAAATCCATAAGATAAACAGTAAACAAACGTAGGATGAAGTAGATACCTCTTAATCTTCCCTTAATAACGGGAAATATGGAAAGGTTTTTGTTTAATTTTCGATCCATAAGGTTATCCTGATAATAAAAGATTTAGCGAAATGAATTTATAGTGAAATTTCCTTGATAGATAAATTTTTTTTGATATCATAAGAAATCATTTCACCAATATTTAAAGTTATTTAATGAAAAAACCAATCAGTATATAATTATTGCTTTAGTTCCTTTAATTTAACGAGATATTTTGTTCTTTCACGAGATATTGAAGTCCTTCTTATTTTAGCATTCAAATCGTATATTTTTACACAATAAAAAATAAAATTAATAAATTATGGTATTCGTTGTGTTTTACATTATCGATATTTGAAAGGAGCAGTCCGGATGTCACCTAAGTATATCTATTTTTTTGGCAATGGTTCTGCGGAAGGAAGCGCAGATATGAAACATCTCCTTGGTGGTAAGGGAGCCAACCTTGCAGAAATGACAAACCTAGGTATCCCTGTCCCTCCTGGCTTTACTATAACAACAGAGGTTTGCGATGCATATTACAAAAAAAACCAGCAGTATCCTGAGGGCCTTGCCAAAGAGATAGAACGGAATCTTTCTCAACTCGAGAAATTAATGGGTGCAAAATTAGGTGATGCAGAGAACCCCTTATTGGTTTCTGTGCGTAGTGGCGCAGCAGCATCGATGCCGGGGATGATGGATACAGTTCTCAACCTTGGATTAAATCCGGATGCTATTAAGGGCCTCATGAAAAAAACAGGTAATGAACGTTTTGCGTGGGACGCATACCGCCGCTTTATTACCATGTTTGGTGACGTGGTTATGGGGGTAGAACGTCATCATTTCGAAGAGATTCTTGACAAATACAAAAAAAAGACACGGGTAAAAAGCGATGCAGAACTTACTGCTGAACAATTGAAAAATATTGTTGAGGAGTTTAAGGTAATCTATAAGAAAAAGACCCGTGAATCCTTTCCTCATGATCCAAAGGTTCAGCTCCAAAAGGCAATTAATGCCGTGTTTGCCTCATGGAATAATCCCCGTGCTATAAAATACAGGCAACTTTATGATATTAAAGGCCTTCTTGGAACAGCAGTAAACGTACAAGCCATGGTTTTCGGAAATATGGGGAGTGATTCTGCTACGGGTGTATGTTTTACGAGAAATCCTTCAACGGGTGAAAATAAATTCTACGGTGAATTCCTCATTAATGCGCAGGGTGAGGATGTTGTTGCAGGTATTCGTACACCCGAGCCAATTGCTGATCTGGAGAAAGAGATGCCTGATGCTTATAGTCAGCTCGTTAAATATAAGAACATACTCGAAAATCATTTTAAGGATGTTCAGGATATCGAGTTTACCATTCAGGAAAGCCGTTTGTTTATGTTGCAGACAAGAACTGGTAAGCGTACTGCCAGGGCAGCGGTAAAGCTGGCTGTTGATATGGCTCTGGAGGGCCTTATTGATAAAAAGACAGCTATTTCTCGTATCGATCCCTGCCAGCTCGATCAGTTATTACATCCGACCTTTGATCCTAAAGCAAAAAGAGAGATTGTTGCTGTAGGGCTTCCTGCCTCACCAGGAGCGGCTACAGGTAGGGTTGTTTTTTGTGCCGAAGATGCAGAGAGATTAGCCGAGAAGAATGAGAAAGTAATCCTTGTACGAAAAGAAACCTCACCCGAAGACATCGGTGGAATGCATGCTTCTCAGGGTATTCTGACAACACGTGGAGGTATGACATCTCATGCTGCCGTGGTGGCAAGAGGCATGGGCAAATGCTGCGTGGCGGGCTGTGGCTCGCTTAATGTTGACTATAAAAATCAAAATTTTAAAGTAAATGGCAGGGTAATAAAAAAAGGAGAATACATCTCCCTGGACGGCAGTAGCGGAGAAGTAATGTTAGGGCAAGTCTCTACCATAGAGCCTAAATTGAGCGGAGATTTTGCTACCCTTATGCAATGGGCAGATGAGTACCGGAAACTTAAGATACGAACGAACGCAGATACTCCGGAGGATGCAAGAAAAGCGCGCGAGTTGGGCGCAGAGGGTATTGGACTTTGCAGAACTGAACATATGTTCTTTGGAGAAAACAGAATTGATTCAGTTCGGCAAATGATACTCTCCGCACCAGACGTAAAAAATTTAAAAACCAAAATTAGCTTTTTGGAAAAGGAGTTGGCAAAGGCAGCGAATGATAAAGCAGATGTTCTTAAGAAAGAATTAATGCTCGCTAAAAAGGAACTTAAAGAGCCTCTGGTCTCATATTCATCTGCGCTTAAAAATCTACTTCCTATGCAACGCCGGGATTTTGAGCAGATATTCAAGGCAATGGATGGGCTTCCTGTTACCATACGGCTCCTTGATCCACCTCTTCACGAATTCTTGCCGCAGGAAGAATATAACCAGAAGGAAATAGCAAAAAAGATGAAACTTAGTCTTAAAGAGATACAGGAAAAGGTGTCGGCGCTTCATGAATTGAATCCTATGTTAGGCCACCGGGGTTGCCGTTTAGGTGTTACCTATCCTGAAATATATGACATGCAAGTACAGGCTATTATTGAAGCCGCATGTAATATGAAGAAAAAAGGCATTACCGTATATCCAGAAATTATGTTGCCTATCATTAGCACAGAACAGGAATTCAGTGTATTAAAGGATAATGTCCATAAAATCGCCAAAGATGTTATGCAGAAAAAAAACATGCAAATTGAATATATGGTAGGCACTATGATTGAATTGCCGCGGGCAGCCCTGATAGCTGATAAAATTGCAAAACATGCAGAATTCTTTTCCTTTGGAACTAATGACCTTACGCAAATGACATTCGGATTTAGCCGTGATGATGTAGGATCTTTTGTGCCGGAATACCTTGAGAAAGGTATTCTTGAGAAAGATCCATTTCAGGTATTGGATCAGGAAGGAACGGGGCAATTAGTGGAGATTGGGATTAATAAAGGACGGAGTATCCGATCCAATCTAAAAGTCGGTATTTGTGGTGAACATGGTGGAAATCCCCAAACTGTCTCCTTCTGCCATAAGATTGGAATGGACTACGTAAGTTGTTCGCCATTTAGAGTACCTATTGCCAGGCTTGCTGCAGCGCAGGCTTCATTACAGCAACCTGTATCGCAGACAACGGTTTGATTTACGCTTTATTAACTAGTGAAATACCTGAAATATATCCAGGGAAAAGGCATCCATAAGCATAGGATGCCTTTTGTGTTGATGAATGGATAGTTTTGCAATACATTGAAAATTTTAAGGTGTTGTACAATAAACTCATTTCATGATTACTATATATAAGAAATTACCTAAAACAAATTGTGGTAAATGTGGTATGCCCACTTGTATAGCCTTTGCTATTAAAGTAAAAAATGCTCAACTTAAGATGTCTGATTGTCCTTATGTTAATAAAGAAGATAATGAATCACACCTCCAGAAAACCACTGTTACTGTGGAGGATAACTATGAGCGTGTGAGCAATGAATTAGAAAGTGATGCTAAACAAATAAATTTTAAAGAGGCATCCGTTGCTATTGGAGGCCATTTTGAGGAAAAAAATGGGTATGATGTTATAAGACTTAACATGATGAATAAACCCTACGAGATGCGTAAAGAAGGCTTGTTTGAAGATGGTAAGTATTGCTATGATTCCTGGTCAAAGATTATCATATATGATTATATCCGTAGGAAAGGAAACAAATCTTTAACAGGGAATTGGGTTACGCTTGGTTACTTTCCTAATACTGCTTCCCATGTAAAGGCATTTCAGCGTAGTGCAGAGGAAAAGGTTGCGGCTATTTTTAATAAGAATATGGAAGGCCTGAAAGCACGCTGCAAGGAATTTGGTGGGGTAGAAGATATGGGTAAGATGAAGGCGGATTATATTTGCCGTTTTGATCTTTTACCGCGCATACCTTTGTATTTATGCTTCTGGGAGGCTGACGAGGAATTTTCAGCCAGTTGTAAACTCTTTTTTGATACGAGTGCAGAGGCCTATATTGATATAGAATATCTTGCCTATCTTGTAGAAAGATTCGTAGAATTATTTGTTACATTGTTACCAATTAAATAAGGAAGATATACCATGGCCAATTGTTGGAAATGTGGTTGTTTCCTCGGAGAAAAAGACGAGTGGAAAAAGATGACTACCGTGAAGGGAGATATTTGTATTCTGTGTTATAATAAGGCTAAAGAGACTGATGGCCCACGTATAAAGGCTGATATAGATACCTTTTTAAAGGATAGAGAAAACCAATAATGAATTTTCATTGACTTTATAACATTATTTTGGCATGAATCTAATTATGAGATTCTTTTAATCCTTCCCATATTTTTTCCAAAAGAAAGAGGTCAACCATGTTAGAATATGCCTTATCTTATCTTATTGTATTTACACTCGTTCCTTTTGCAACAACACTCATTGCAGACGCTAAGGATAAACTTTCAACGATACCGTGGGAAAATACCTTTGAAGAAGCGGTAAAGAAAGCAAAAGAAGCAGGGAAGCCGATTTTATTAGACTTCTTTTCTCCTACATGAGCAGGCTGTAAAACCCTGGGTACCGTGACGTACCCAAATGCCGCAGTAACCGATTACATCAACAGAAACTTTATCCCTTTACATATCAGTACACAAAGCAATTCAGACCTTCTGAGTAAATACCGCATATTTTGGACGCCAACCATTCTTGTTTTAGATTCTGATGGTACCGAATATTATCGTTTTCATGGTTTTCTCCCATCTGATGAATTTATTCCGCAATTGGAATTTGGCTTAGGTAAGATGGTACTGGAAAAGCATGATTATAAAACGTCCAGCACTAAATTAAAATCTGTGGTAGATAAATATCCGAAGAGCGGTATTGCGCCTGAGGCACAATATTGGCTGGGTGTTTCAGAGTACAAGGCAACCCATAATGTTGATGCATTGTTAAATGCATGGCGGAAGATCATGAATGATTATCCAAATAGTATTTGGGCTGATAAAGTATCCTTTGCTTTTTAAAGAATTGATGGTAGGTGTGAGCCAATAAAAAAAATTCTTAGAATCGGTCTCTCTATACAATAGATAGAGAACTGGTATTCATTCTTATCTATTGTATAGAGATAGATTCCTGATGGGCTAAAAATATTTCGTTTTTTTAACTCTAAGGACTTTTACGGAAAAAATTTTAAACTAGGTCTCATTCCAGTTAATAAATTGGGGAAGGCGTTTGTCTCTTTTACCGTGAATGAGTTCGTATAAGAGTTTTTCAGGATCATGGGATACGGTAAATAACTGACGGTGTTTTGTCTGTATAAAACGTTCCTGTAATACATAGTTTACAAATTTCAGTAGCAAATCAAAATATTTTTCCACATTTAATAAACCAATAGGCTTTATGTGTATTCCTAATTGTGCCCATGTGATAATTTCAAAGAGTTCATCAAATGTTCCAAAACCACCGGGCATTGCTATAAAGGCATCAGATAATTCGACCATCATGGCTTTTCGCTCGTGCATGCTTGATACAAATCGGAGCTCTGTCAGACCTTGATGGGCGAATTCCCGGGAAGAAAGGGCTTTAGGTATAACGCCAATAACTTCTCCGTTCTCTTTCAAAACAGCGTCTGCAATAACGCCCATTAAGCCGATACTGCCCCCGCCATACACAAGCCCAATTCCCTGCGATACCATAGTTTTGCCTAATTTTTGAGCTATGTCTGTATAAACAGGACGAGCACCCAGCCGGGAACCACAAAATACACAGATGCGTTTTATGGAATTACTATTTGCTTCCATTTTATTACCTACATCTTTACGCCTGTTTTATACAGGGTATTTAAAATATTCATAGCAAGTTCCATTGCCTGAGGTTTTGAAAGCAGTAACTTATAATCATCAGCATCTTCCTCACTTTCTACGATGATTTCAATACCTTCTGTCCTGGCAACAACAATAATTTTTTTCTTTTCTTCCATACTCATCACTCCTCCTTTGATAAATAAGTAATATCAAAAATCAACCGCAGAGCTAAAGAAAATTGAAAAAATTATTCCTCTGTCATCTGCCTGTGTGTGGTTTATTTCTCTTTAAATTTTGGTTTTAACTATTTTCATCTTTAAGTGGGCAATAGAGCCAGATGGGTTTAAATCTTTAGGGCATACTTCCTGACAGTTAAAGACTGTATGGCAACGCCACACCCCATGTTCATTATTTACCATTGTCAACCGTTGTTCTCTTGCGCCGTCCCGCGTATCCGATACGAACCGATCCATGTTAAGAAGAGCCATCGGACCCAGGTACTTCTCGTGTGATGCTGTAATAGGACATGAAGAATGACAACTAGCGCACAGGATACAATCAATCAGGATATCTATTCTCGATCTTTCTTCCGGGCTCTGGATCTGTTCCTTTGTTGCTGGTAATGGTTTGTTAGGCATCAGGTACGGTTTTATATATTCGTAGTTTTTCCAGAAAGACCCCATGTCAACAAAAAGGTCTTTGTGGATAGCCATATGGGCAAGTGGCCGTATGGTAATGATATCTGATGTAAGTTTCGATATTAAGGTGTTACAGGCCAGGCGATATTTTCCATTGATATGCATGGCGCAGGAACCACAAATAGCAGCCCTGCAGGAGGAGCGAAAAGCTAATGAGTTGTCCAATCGCTGTTGAATATAAAACAGCCCCTCCAGTACTGTTTGATCTTTCCGTGTGACGGGAATTTTAAATTCCTGCAAATAGGGTTTTTTATCATTATCTGGATCAAAACGGAAGATATGGAAGAGAATGCTATCTTTTTGCATGGTCAAGTTTTTTACTGTTCAAATAAGGCATTTACGAATGCGTCAGGATTAAATTTTTCTATATCATCCGCTTTTTCTCCCAATCCAATAAATTTTACGGGAATGTTTATTTCATTACGCATGCCTAACACAACGCCACCCTTTGCAGTACCATCTATTTTAGCAAGAAATATTCCTGTAATATCAACAGCTTGTTTAAACATTTTTGCCTGAGAAATTGCATTTTGCCCTGTTGTAGCATCGAGTACCATTAATACCTCATGAGGCGCCCCGGGAGATCTTTTCGAAATAACTCGTTTAATTTTACTTAATTCATTCATAAGGTTCTCGTGGGTATGAAGGCGTCCGGCAGTATCCACAATTAATATATCAATACCCCTTGAAATACTGGCTTCTAATGCATCATAAGTTACTGCTGCAGGGTCAGAACCGGTTTGATGTTTTACGATATCTGCTCCGATACGTTTACTCCAAATATCCAATTGATCTGCTGCTGCAGCCCTGAAAGTATCGCCTGCAGCGACCATTACCCTTTTACCTTCTTTGATGAAAAGATTTGCAAGTTTTGCTATGGATGTAGTTTTTCCTACACCATTAACTCCCACTACCATAATGACGGTTGGGGGTGTAGGAGCATAATTAATATCGATTTGCCAGGACTGTAGATCTTCTTTTAATCTACTTTTTATGAAATCATGTATTTGTGTTGTTTCATTTATTGTTTCAGATTTCCATGCTTCATGTATTTCCTGCATGAGTCTTTGAACAGGTTTTACCCCTATATCTGCGCCAATCAGGATGTCTTCCAGTTCTTCAAGCACAGATTCATCGATAGCTCTTCTAAAAGAAAAAACACCTTTTAACCGGGACCAGAAACGGTTTCGGGTTTTTTCTAATCCTTTTTTTAGCTTTTCAGATTTGATCCTGTCTTCTATAACCGCCGTTTCTTCCAGGGATGGAATGAGCGTTTCGACCTCCTCTTCCATAACAGCAGTTTCAGATGAGGCCAAAGTTTGTTTTTCAGCATCATCTTCAGTCACAGCAGTCTCTGGCAGGACAGAAACCTGTTCTTCAGTTTCAATAATTGTCGTTTCTGTTGGAGTAGAAATGATCTCTTCAGTATCAACTTCTATAACTGCTGTTTCTGATAGGGCTGATGCGGGCTTTTTAATAGCATCTTGCGTATCAGTAGTATCGGATGAAATAAGGATTGATTCTTCGGTATCAATTTCAATAATAGCAGTTTCTTCTTCAATAACAGAAACTTCGGGTTCGATGGGAACTAATCTTACAACACCATTTTCTATAATGACCGTTTTTCGAGATTCTGCTGTGAAGTTTTTTAGTCGATACCAAAAGCTGGCTCGCTTTTTTTTCAAACCCTTTTTTACCTTTTGAGTCTCTATCATTTCTGTTTTATTGTCAACCATGGCTTTTTTGCCTTTTTTTGAGGGCAGTCCCATAGGTTATTATCTCCTCTATATATTTCTACAATAAGGGCCGCCTTCTCAAGAACTTTGCATAGTCGGTGCCCTTTGAATTGGAATCTATTTGTAAAACTAATATTAACAAATAATAATGTATAAAATAAATCTCTTCATTGAGAAGAGCATTTTTGTCTAAGCTTATGAACAAACTCCTCTGGTACCGTAACTTTAGCAATGGGGGTGTCTATTTTTCTCTCTCCATGAAAATCGGAGCCGCCAGTTACGGCCAAATCGTATTTTTCTGCTATCTTGAGATATTTCTTGATCGTTTGTGGGGAATGAGCTGGATAATATACTTCAATTCCTTGTAAACCGTCTTTTACCAAATCTTCAATAATGTGATCTCTTTGGGTGAGTCCCGGATGGGCCAGAACTGATGCTCCATGAGCCTCTTTAATCAATTCAATAGCCTCTCGTGGCGTAAACGTTTTTTTAGGAACGTATGCAGGCCCATTATCCCCTATATATTTTGAAAATACCTCTAAAATAGTGCTGCAATAACCACGTTTCCATATTACCTCTGCTACATGCATACGCCCCGGCGAGCCTTTTCCTGCTAAGGTAAGGATTTCCTCAGCATCAATGTCAACATTCAGGTTATGGAGTTTTTCAACCATAGTATAAATACGTTTTAACCTGTCTTCATGAGCTCGTTTTAACATCTTTTGCAGAGAGGTATTATGGATATCGATAAAATATCCAAGGATATGAACCTCTGAAGGACTGAGGTATGAAGAGAGTTCTATACCAGGAATAATATTCAGGTTTTTATTATCTCCGTAACGGAGCGCAATACCAACACCATCAATAGTATCGTGGTCCGTAATAGAAATAGTTGAAACACCAGACCGAATTGCCTCATCAACCACCTCTTCAGGTGTCATTGTACCATCGGAGTAATTTGTATGTATGTGTAAATCGGAATTTCCATAATTAACATCTACTATATTCTGGAAAACAGGATCAGAAACGTTACCTTTTAGCTCTCCGTTTCCGAATTGCGTGTAGATCTTATCGAGAATTCCATTTACAAAAGTTCCTGAATTTTTCGTGCTAAACTTTTTGGCAAGCTCAATGGCCTCATTAATTGAAACCTTTGGTGGAATATCGTCCCTGTACAAAAGTTCGTAGACTCCTAAGCGGAGAATATTTTTATCAATAATGGCCATGCGGTGTAATTCCCAATGTTCTGTAACACTGGATATCTTTTCATCTATTTCTTTGAGATGTGACCGGCAACCGTCAACAAGCAATATGGCAAACTTATATATGTCGGGCTTATCTGTATTTTTTTTACAGAAGGTATCGACCTCATCAAATATTCCATCACCACGCAGGTCAAGTTGATAAAGAGCTTGAAGGGCAAGTTCACGAGCAATCGTTCTATTACGCATAGAATATTCAGTTTTTAGTAAGAACAATTAAAAAAATAAATCAATAAAGAATGCATTTCTTTATGGTTATAAGTAAGGTGCGGGAGAGGAGAGCAAAACAGGTAACGGGTTAAACCCTTTTAGCTGATTTTATACGGGATTGTATTTGATCAAAAAGGTTTACCATTTCTATGGCTGATAAAGCAGCCTCTGCTCCTTTATTGCCAGTTTTTGCTCCAGCCCGGTCAATGGCTTGTTCCAAGGTCTCTGTTGTAATAACGCCATAAATAGTTGGAATACCGGTAGACAAACCAACCTGTGCAATACCTTTAGCTGATTCGCTTGCAATATAATCAAAATGAGGTGTTTCGCCGCGGATAACAGCGCCGAGGCAAATTACCGCATCATATTTTCCATTTTGTGCTACTTTAAGAGTGGCGCCTGGTATCTCATAAGAGCCAGGGACCCAGAAAATATCAATATCCTCTTCTTTTACACCGTGCCTGATAAGTCCATCTAGTGCACCATCCAATAAACGCTTTGTTATAAAATTGTTAAATCGGCTAACAACAATTCCAAATTTCTTTCCTGTACCAATTAAATTTCCACAGAATTCAATACTCATAAGTTTCAGCGAGTTCCCCTCATAGATAGCCAAGAAAATAGATTGTTATATGCAAAATAGTAGCATATACCATGAAATCTTTCAAGGCTTTTCTCCTGAATTGTTTTCTTGTAATTTTGGAGGTATGTTTGTATGATAAACTGCTTGTTTTTTGTTATGGTTCCAAGGAAAAATAAATCATAAGGCGAGAAAGAGAAGTTTTTATGTGTACTGATTTATTATAACTCACAGAGGTTTGATGTGGAAAAGGTAGTGAAAGAAGAAGAGATTGATGAAATTGAAAAAATAAGGATGACTTTAGGCGCACACCTTGAGGAGTTGCGACGCAGGGTGGTTTATTCCATTATCGCCATTGTTCTTTGCTTTGTATTCTGCTGGTTTTTTAAAGTGCAGATTTTGGATATAGCCAAAAAGCCCCATAGGTTTGCTATGGGAAAGGCAGGTCTTTCATCTGAGTTACAGGTGCTCAGCTATCAGGAGGGTTTTTATGCCTATATGAAATTGTGTTTTATAACATCGGTTTTTATCGCTTATCCGTTTATCATTTACCAAATATGGCAATTTGTAAGGGCGGGGCTTTATAAAAAAGAGAAAAAATATATACTTCTCTTCCTTCCTATTTCATACCTTGCTTTCGTGGTAGGAGGAGTTTTTGGATATTTTTTACTTATACCCTTTGGTCTGCAATTTTTAATCGGTATTCTTGGTCCGGGAATACAACCAATTATTACTATGCAGCAGTATGTTTCATTTGTGTTCATGCTGACTGTGGCATTGGGATTAGTATTTCAATTGCCTCTCGTTATGCTGCTCCTGTCGAAGATTGGAATTGTTAGCCCTGACAAATTCATTGCATGGAGAAAGTATGCCATCTTGGTAATATTTATTATTGCTGCTATAGTTACTCCACCCGACCCTTTTACACAGACTATGACTGCAGTTCCCATGATCATTCTCTACGAACTAGGAATTCTTATCGCAAGACCTACAAAAAGAGGATTTATTCTCCTGGGTACCGTTGTTGGTTGTGGAGCTATTGCTGTAGTTGGGGTATATTTTTATTTTACCCATAAGGGTGGAGAGATTAATGTGTCGAACCCGTATGGGGATATTCAGATTTTATATCCGGGCGCTAGAGAATGGAAAAAGGTATCAGGTCCTATGTCCTTTCAGAAAGGTATTACCCTGAAAACTGGCAAGGGAGGGAGAACCATCTTATCTACAAAAAAGGGGGTGAATGTAGGGATGGATACAGATACCGAAGCGCATTTTTTCGATCCCTGGAAGATGCAACTAAAAACCGGTCAAATCCTCATTTCGATGAAAGGATCAGAAATACCCTTAGAAGTTGATACCCCGAATGGGCGGATACGGATGAATAAAGGTACTTTAAATATCCAGGCGAAGGATATTGTTACTATTGTGACAGCCGTAAATGGCGCGGCTACTCTATTGATAGAAGGGGAAGAGAAAAAATTATTGGAAGGACGGCAACATAAGATGTCCATAGGAGGCGAACCTGTGGATATTGGGGCTATTATCAATTGGTCAGAGGGTATAGTAACGAAATCTGATGAGCAAAAGTGATAAGATTATCAAGAGAAAACGAGAGAAAATACTTGCCCTGAACTTCTGTTTAAAAACGTTGATTCTCAAAAAGTTTCTCCTTTGGATTTAGAATTATACTGTTCTCTTTCCTCAACTTGAAAAACATAATAAGTAAATAATGGTTCAAGTAACAGAAGATACTTTTGAGTATATTTTACCTACCCTCAATGAGTCACAAGAAATCAATTTTCAAGATGTAACTTTTATAGATCCTTATGGTATGGTTGGCCTTCTGGAATTAGGAGAATTATTTAAATCAAGGGATATTCGGAAAGTCATATATTTACCTCATTCAGAAGAAGTCCTTAAGTATCTTGAAAGGATGGATTTCTTTCGATTTGCTTACAACTATTTTGACCTCAGGCCTTCAAGACCGGAGATCTTGGAGAAATATCTGAGAAATTCGTATTCAGATGTCCTTCTTGAGATCACACCGATAGAAAAGTCAGATGACATCCATTTCATTGTTCGTAAGGTCAAAGAGCGTGCTCATGCAATCCTCAATAGGCATCTGCATTATGATGAGAGGGCAATTCATGGTTTTATCGTTGCACTTTCGGAGGTATGCCAGAATATCATTGAGCATAGCAAGGCCAGAGGATTTGTAGGTATCCAGAAATATTTTTTCCAGAAGATAAGTAAAAATGTTGTAAAGATCGCTGTTATGGATATTGGTATGGGGTTTAAAAAATCCTTATCTGAACGGTTTTCCTTAAAGAATGATCTTGATGCTATTGAAAATGCCCTCCTTCGCGGTGCATCCAGATTTGCAGAAAAAGGAAGAGGACACGGATTGGCTGCCGTAAGACGCTTTGTCAATCGATGGGATGGCAAACTCTCTATCCGTTCAGGAAACGCGAAACTCTCTATAATACCTGAGTGGGCATGGGGAAAAGAGAAAGAACTCAATCTTACTCCTTTCCCCGGCGCCCAGATAAACATCCTTCTGCCTGAAGTTTAATTCTTATTTCTCCAGGATATTGTATTTGACATAAATTCTCTTTTGTTTATAATGAATTCAATTGAATCTATTGAACTAGGTGTTGTCTTCTTCTGAAGTCAAAAAACCAATTTCCTTATCTAAAATCATGACTCAACACTTTTTATCGGTAATAGACCCTCCTCTGGAACAAAAATTCCTCAAAGCTATTGTCTCTTATTATTTTCATGAAAATGACAAGCTTGGTCTTGGACTTAGTAAGTCTCAAATAAGTACTGTATGTAGAGTCCTTTTATGTGGAAGCGAGTCTGATTCTGATAATCCTCAGACGTGGCAGATACAAGAAGAAACAATATTGGATGAATACCATAAAAAAGAATTTGCAATCATGGATTATCTCCATTTTGTTTCTCTTGAATTAAGAAAACAGTTAGGGCAGTATTCAACACCCATAGAGATAGTTAGATACATAATAAAATCGGTTGAATATATTCCATCGAAAAGTATTTTACAAAAGAAGCTTATAGACCCTGCCTGTGGTTCGGGCGCCTTTTTGGGAGAGGCATGCCGGGTTTACTTGAACGCCCTCAAAAGAGCTGACATACCCATATTTGAATGGTATCCGATGATTATTTCAGCTATCAATGGGATAGATATAGACCTAAAGGCTTGTTTCTTTGCCCGATTAAATTTGGCGATGCTCCTTGCGCCTCCCATCCTTGAATTTGTCTCCAGGAATACTATCGCTGAATTAAAACCCCTGCCTGTCTATTGTGCTGACACCTTGCATTTGTTAGCCTCAAGGAGAAAAAGTATTCCATTATTCTACGACAGAATCAGTATACCGTTAGAGGATCAGTTTGATTTTGTTGTAGGCAATCCACCTTATTATAAAATAAAGAATTTAGAACAAAATATAAAAGATACTTTTACGGATTCTATTTATGGACACCCCAATGCTTATGCCCTCTTTATTCATGCAGGCATTGAGATGCTAAGGACACGTGGGAGGTTGGGCTTCATAGTTCCTCGTTCGATGCTTTCGGGACTTTATTTTAAAAACCTCAGAGGGTTTATTGAAAGAAAAACAGCGATAAAGGAAATCGTTAATATCTCAGATCGAAAAAATATTTTTGACGGTGTCCTTCATGGTACGATGATTCTTTCACTCAAACAAGGGAAACAAAACAATGAAAAAATTAACATTTCTCTCATGAAAACCCTGGAGGATATAAGAGATCAGCATAAGGCAGTAGTTGTTGACAGAAATAAAGTAGTCCAGCGACTTAATGGTACAACAGTATGGTTTGTTGCCGATTCTTTAGATGTATATAACATTCTTAGCAAGATAATTAAGGGAAGTCCTCTCTTATCCGGACAAGAAGTTAATTATCGGGCAAAAACAGGGCAGATTGTCTGGAACAGGGTTAAACCATTATTATCAACACAGAAAGAGCCGGATACCCTGCCATTAGTATGGGCAACGGATGTTGGGAAGTTTAGTTTTTCTTTTAATAGAATGGGTACTGCAAGACCCTGTTTCCTGAAATCCAATGCAAAAACAAAGCAGCTTATTGTTAAAGGCCCTTATATCCTTGTTCAGCGTATTACGGCAGATGAGCAACCATCACGCATTGTGGCTTGTATACCTGAAGAGTTTCGTAAAAAAGAAAGAGATGGGTATTTCGTTGAAAACCATTTGAATATTATTCAGCCTGTGACTGAAAGTAGTACAATAAATCTCTATTTTATTCTTGGCATCCTCAATTCAGAAGTCGTTGACTTCTTTTTCCGTGCCATGAACGGCAACACGCAAGTTTCAGCGACAGAGTTGAATCTTCTGCCCATACCAACAGGTAAATACGATGATAAAATTGCAGAGATTGTTAAAGAAATTCAGATAGTTGAAGAAACAAAGAAAAAAGAGTTACTTACAGAATTGAATGTTTTAGTAGCTAAAGCTTATAGTTTAAATACGAATGAGCTTTGCTGTATAAAGAGGCACCTCAATGAGAGGAATTATGATAATTCAGGAGATTAAGACTGTCCTTGAAAAAATAAATTTTCCCCAGAGGTTCATTTCTGAACAAACAGCGGTATGCATAATGGCATTGTCAGATAAGATAGAAAGAAAGGGATTATTACCTGCTCATAAAAGTTTGTGCGAAGGAGCCAGAATCCATGATATTCTGAATTTTGCTAGAAATGAACTTGGTAAACAGGTTGCAGAAAATACACGAGAAGCATACAGAAAGACCTCTCTTGCACCTCTCTTGAATCATGGCTTGGTGGTTAGGCATCAACTCAGCACTAATGATCCAAATACATACTATAGACTCCATCCAGATTTTGAATGTCTATTTTCTGAGAAACATCCTGAAAAGCAGCAAAAGCTTATTATTGAGTTAAAAATCAAATCAACAAAATTAAGAGAACGACACACACGTAAGGTATTTCAGCATAATACTGTTTGTGTACAAATAAATAGCGAAGATACCTTTTCTCTTAGTCCTGGTGCACACAACACCTTGAAAAGGCTATCATTGAAGTATTTGGCCACACTTTTTTAAGTAAACCACAAGTAGTATATCTTGGGAATACAGCACCAAAAAAAGGTTATCAAAATCGATTATTAATGAGACGTTTGAATCTTCCCATTGATACTGCTGAATCATTGCCAGACGTTATTCTCTTTTCTGGACATGAAAAACGTCTTGTAATTATCGAAGCAGTAATAAGCAGTGGTCCAGTAAATCCAATATGCCTTGAGCAATTACAGAAGTTTACGAAAGAATCAAGTAAATTGGGATACAAAATCAGCTATGTTACCGCCTTTCCTTCCCGTGCTGTTTTTAGAAGATTTGTTGAAGAGATTGCTTGGGGAAGCAGTGTGTGGATTGAGAATGAACCGAATAATATTGTACATTTTGAAAAGTTGGATGATAAATGAAATACAATCCTGAAACAGTAAAGATAGTTCTGAATGTCATCCAGAAGGAATTTGAATCTGAAGAAAATAGAAACAAGCATATAATTTCAAAAGTTCAAATAATGTTAACGGTCGCTAGTATTTTGCTAACAGCAATAATTTTTCTTCTGAGAGCAGTGTTTGAACAAGATTGGCACAGATATTTAACCACGCCATTACTAGTTTTTGCTATGTTTGTAATTATAGGAGCAATACTTCTTTTTCTGAATGCTATCCGTGTAAAGACCTTTCAAAGAATCGATTATGGGAAACTTATTTTTAACACGGAGCTAGAAAAAGAACCAGAAGAAGTTGGAGGTAGGCTGATTGCTACTTACGAAGATGCTTTAAAAATGAATGTTCGAGTTGTTGACGAATTGGTTGATACATTTAAAAAAGGCACTTTTTTAATTGAAGCTTCAGTTTGTTTATTTGCTGCTGTTTTATTTGTTATTTTAATTATATTTTTGAAAAATTTTTAGGAGACCATGCATGGGCAATAATGAAAATATTAGAGAAAAACCATCGGGAGAAAATAGTTCACAGCAAAATTCAACCCAAAGTAGCCAAGACAAGCCTCAAAGCTATGGTACTGTTTCAGTTCAAAAAGAATTAAACAGATCAAAACCAATAAGTTATGGAACAGTATCGAGGAGTTACACAGAAGATACAAAAAACAATGTTACTATTGAAAAACCTCTGAAAGAGGACAATTAATAAAGTTTATGCAACTAGGATTGCCAGGTATAAACGATAATATTGATGTCAGGAGAAAGAACGTCCTTTCTTCTCCAAAATTTGGGGGCTCATGCGATATTGACTCAAAACCTTATCTAAAAGGGTTAGGGGTTGAGATCGTTGAAAGAAAACAGCCAATACAATTTACATCAAACTTTGGTGAGCATGTTCACAAGTGGGCACCCTATATCCAGGGATTTTCTGCTGTATTTGTACAATCAATACTCGACCAATACAAAGATGATTATACATCACCTATGATCCTCGACCCCTTTGCTGGCTGTGGAACTGTCCTCACCCAAAGTAAACTAAATAGCTATAAATCTATAGGAACCGAGTTAAATCCGCTCCTTCAATTTATTGCAAATGTAAAGGTTAATTCATGGGACGTTGATCCTAAATTACTCCTGGAAATATTTTCATCTATCTCTAAAGACATAAAAACCCCTGCCCCTGAGTTTCTTAAATCCAAGAATCAATTCAATCCAGGAGTGCTACGCAACTTAGAATTTCTCAAGGGCGGAATTGATGCTATTCCTACAAAAACCAAAGAACAAACGAAGGTAAAAAACCTCATCCTGCTTGCATTCTCTTCAATCTTGATTGATTGTAGTAACCTTAAAAGAACTCCATGCCTTGGATACTGGAAAGGCAAGAGAGTTGCCGACAATGCTCCTTGGATACTCATGGAATATAAGGTTAAAGACATTTGCAAAGACCTTGAAATTCTTCAAACGAGATATAAAAGGAATATCTTTATAGAAAGTAAAGTCTTACTTGTCAATGCGATGGAATACAGGCATAAACACTTTTTTGATCTTGTCATTACCTCACCACCGTATATGAATGGGCTTGACTATGTTATGAATTATAAGATTGAAATGGCATGGCTTGGTTTTACACAAGATGCAAAGGATGCCAAAAAAGTAAAGGATAGTCTTGTCGTTTGTGACAACGTTTCCAAAGGATTAATTAAGACATTTGTTCAGTTAGACGCTAAATATTCAAATAGTTGGATAGAAGAAATAAAAACAAATATTGAGAAAAATATAAAAAGAAGAGGTAATTACCGCCGAAACGATATGCCTCATATCGTACATAAATACTTCGATGATATGTATAAGGTCATGAGTGTAGTTACAAAATCTCTTAAATCAAATGGTCGTTTTATTCTTGTTGTTGGTGATAGCTTAATTGCCGATGTTTATGTGCCTACAGATTTATTGTTAGCTAAAATTGGAACAGAGCTTGGACTTACTATTGAGAAAATAGAGAAAGCACGAAATCGCCGATCTGGCCAGATAAGAAATTATAGACTGAGAGAAACAATAATTACCCTAAAAAAGAACTAAAAGGAATACAAGACAATGGAAGATAAATTTGGATATCATCAGGATATAAAAAATGGTGATGGAATAATTAGGGCGAGGACTACAGGTCATTTACGTTCTTGGGATATTCCGAAAACAATGCAAGCATTGGAAACACTAAAGAAAGAATGGGGAAATCTTGAGTATCCAGGTATCTACATCCTATTTGATGCTACATCCAGGAAGGTCTATATCGGAGAAGCAAAAGATGTTTATAACAGGCTTAAAACCCACTTAAATTCTCCTGAAAATAAAATTAAATACTGGGACCGGGCTGCCATTATAAATGATGGTAGATCGGCATTACAGTCTGATTTTAATGATTCCGTTATAAGAAAATCATTAGAATTATATTTCATTTCGTTATTCAAGGCAAACCGATATGCAGTTGTTGCACAAGGAGAACCACAAAAACATAATCCACAGCAAAAGTCCTTATTTCAGACACTAAAGGATGAGTGTGATTTTCTCCTTATGAAAAAGAATTTAATTGTTAAACTTCTTGAAAAGCCAGGACAGGAAGAAATTCTCAGAGATGAATTGAAAACAATATTGGAAAAGAAAGGCTATAAACTTGATAAGTGGAAAGCAGACGAAGCTATCTTAAACGGAGAAAAAATATACATTAGACCTGGGAGTCCTAAACCTAAAAATAATCCAAAGCATTGGCAAATTACTTTCCGTGATAGATTTAAGGATTCTTTACAAGAAGGAAATGGTTATCTTTTAGTTCCAAGAGGAGGTGTATTACTTATTCCTCTTAAGGAAGTTCAAAGGGTTATAACTGATCTTTCAAAATATAAGCAAAATACCATAGATATTTATATAAACTTCAAAGAAGATACTATCAACCTATACTACACAACTAACATGATAGATGTAACACAATTTCGGTTAGTAAAATAAGTAAAATATTCAACCAAATAATCTTATAAAATCATTTATAAGAACTGGAGTAAATACTATGAATGAAGAAAGTGTAATAACTCTAAATGATAAAAAATTATATTTTGCAACCTTTGAATTTATCTGCGGTGAATATGGACAAATCTTTGGAAAGGTATTTTATGCAAAAGACGAAGGGATTTTAGAAAAGAAAATTCACAAATATCTTTTTAATTACTATGGCAAAGGAAATGTGTCTGAGATAGATAGAAATGTTTATTACTATTGGAACGGTGAGGTTGCAGTCAAAAACCATGGATGGGAAGAAATTACAGGTATCGAGCAACTTATAGATAAACTCCTCTAATTATTATTCGGTGTTTTTATTCATATGACAAAGATTTTTAACAAAGAACTGACTTTTATTGAGAATTCAAAATTCCCTTCAACACGATTTCAGGGCAGTAAGCTTAAGATTGCTGATTGGATATGGGAAGGGATAAAGGATTTGAGATTTCAAACGGTTCTCGATGCCTTTGGTGGAACAGGGAGCATGGCATATGTGCTTAAGCAAAAGGGTAAAACTGTTACATACAACGATATATTAAAATTCAACTATTATATCGGGCTGGCACTGGTAGAAAATGATAGTGTTATTCTCTCAAATGAAGATGTGAATTTCCTTCTTAAGAGGCATGGGGGAATAGCATACCTTACTTTTATAGCAGAGACTTTCAAGGATGTCTATTACACAGACAAGGAGAATAGATGGATTGATATGGTTGTGGCAAATATTAGATTACTCAATGATAAATATAAACAAGCCCTGGCATATTTTGCTTTATTTCAGGCCTGTATTGCCAAAAGGCCGTTTAATTTGTTTCATAGAAAGAATCTTTACTTGAGATTTGCTGATATTAAGCGGAATTTTGGAAATAAGGCAACCTGGGATACACCTTTTGAGGCTCATTTTAGAAGATTTGTTAAGGAGGCAAATAACGCTGTCTTTTCTCATGGACAAAGGAATCGAGCATTAAACCTTGATGTTTTTGATGTGAAAGGGGATTTCGATCTTGTGTACATTGATACGCCCTATATCTCAAAAAAGGGGGTTGGTATCGATTATCTGGGGTTTTATCATTTTCTTGAAGGTCTCGTAAATTACGAGATTTGGTCTGATATGATCGATTATAAGTCAAAGCATAAGAGGTTAAAAATAAAACCATCAGTTTGGGCTGATAAAAATAAGATCCATGCTGCATTTAACCAATTGTTTCAAAAATTTCGGGATAGTATTATCGTTGTTTCCTATCGTTCCGATGGAATTCCTTCTGTAGAAGAGCTTGCCGGGATGCTCAGTAAGTATAAGAGAACGATACATGAGATACGGCGGAAGGATTATAAGTATGTTTTAAGTAAAAATGAGATAGAGGAAATTCTTTTCATAGGGGAGTAAAGAGCATGGCAGCTATTATTTGCATTGATTACTATCAAAAAGAGCAATATCAGTTACTACTACAAACGGCAACTGATAGGGATAAGCTTGATGCTACGTACGATGGGTGGCTCAAGTCTTTTAGAAAAGCCTTTTCAAATATAAAAAAAAGCGGGTTTGAGCCCGTAAAAGTAAATGTTGATGTAAAAGAGTTACTTGCCTATTGTATCGTGCAGGGTCTTGAAAATAATGCTATAACGCGCTCACAGTTTTGTGCAGATTTAGCCAAAGAAGGTAAATGGGAAACGATTGAAAACAATTGATCATAAAATGCATCTATATAATTTGTATACATTTTTGAAAGAAGAATTAAAAAATGGTTCAAACGATCTTGTGACAAGACCATCGGGCCAGGTAATAAGGGAACGTGTTGAGAGGGATATTGTAAAAGAGGAGAATGGAGCTATTATTGCCCTGGATTTCTCAAGGATAGGGATAGTTGATTACTCATGTGCCGATGAGATCGTGGCAAAGCTCATATCAAGGCTTTTAAGTGGTGAATATGGAGATAAATATATTGTACTTGTTGGTTTAAATGAGAATCAAAAAGAGAACATAGAGGTTGCCCTTGATAGAAAAGACCTTGCCGTAATTGCAAAGATGCAGGGTAAAGGGAAGATACTTTTGGGAAAATTACATAACTATCTACAAGATACATTAGCTGTTGTTTTGGAAAAAGGCAGAATAACAGCAAAGGATCTCTCGGAGATTAAGAAGCTTGAGGCTAATACCAGTGGTACAAGGTTGTTAAATCTTTATAAGAAAAGGCTGGTAAAAAGAGTTGATGAGGTAGTGGCGAATGGAAGGGTATGGGTATATGAAGAGATCTAACCTGATATTTAGGGATTTCAATTCTGTAGAGTAACCTTTTGGGGTTGTTATCCCTGGCCATGCAGGCGTGGAGGCAAGGCTAAAGCCTCGCCCTACATCTCCGTTTTTTTAGGGAATGCCTTCCGGAGAAGCGTCTCCTTATCTCTTTCAATCTGTGTCTTGAGTTCTTCCGCAGTTTCAAATGGCATTTCATCCCTTATTTTAAAGAGGAATTGTACCTCAAGATCCTGCCCGTAGAGGGAACCCTGGAAATCAAGGATGTGGACTTCAATCTCCAGTGTTTCATCCTCATCAGGAAAGGGTTCTTTTGCAAATGTTGGTCGTAAGCCTATATTGGTCAATGCCGGATAATCTTGTCCAGCGTAGTGAACTTTTGTTCCGTAAACGCCCCTCGGTGGTCTTACCTCATGATGTAAATTCAAATTGGCCGTAGGATAGCCCAATATCCTTCCTCTGCCAGATTTCTTTACTACGGTGCCCAGAATAGAAACAGGTCTGCCAAGCATACCTTCCGCCTTCTCTAACGCTCCTTCTAAAATTGCCTGGCGGATAGCCGTACTACTAATTATTTGACCTTTGTATAGTACCGGTGGGCACTCATACACTTCAAAGTTATAGGTATCTGCCAAGGTACGGACCAATGTTATATCTCCCTCGCGGTCTTTCCCAAAACGGCAATTGAATCCCAGAACAATGCATTTTACACCAAGCCAGCCGACTAATATCTCGTGGATAAAATCCTCAGCGGTTATTTGTGCAAGTTTTGGGGCGAAATTAAGTATTATAGTATAATCGACCCCCAGACGCTCAAATAGTACCAATCGATGTTCTAAAGAGGTGATAAAGGAAGGCTGCCTGTTCTCCAGAAGACTTTTCGGATGACGATCAAAGGTGATTATTACCGATTCACCCTTTTTCCCCGAAGCGTAATGCCTTACGCTCTCAATAATTTTTTGATGTCCCCGGTGTACACCATCGAACATCCCAAGGGTTACCACAGGATTGTGAATTTTTCTGGTTAATTCCTTTATCCCATAGATCTTTTCCAAGTCTTGTCTTACTCAACAGGCTTTCATTTTATTGAAATTTTGTGTATATCTCCATGTGCCGGTTAATATCGGTCTGCCATTCGGAGATGAAAGCTTCTTGTTTCTCAAACAGGTATCGCTTAGCTATGTTCTCTTTATCTTTTTCAAAAGCGCTTTTATCAGCAGTTTTTTTATCAATTACCTCCAAGATATAGCAAGCTTTTTCCCCCAAAGGTTCTACTGCAACTCCTCGTTGGCCAGGTTTCAATTCAAATGCTTTTTTTGCCACATTTGGTCTGTCCTCTTTGAGCGCTTCAATATACTTTGAGTCTTTGTTAAAAAGCTTTATAGGACGAGTAATATAATCAATTTCAGAAACGGGAATATCGATTTGCCCGCATTCTGCCTTTATTGATTTTACCATGTCATCAAAAGAAACCGTTTTGGCTGCTGTTCCCGCATGTTTCTCAGCAACTTCCTTAGCTCTGAGCAAGGCCTTTTCCAGCTTGAGGTCGGTTATTACCTGATTTCGTATTTCTTCCAAAGGCGCTGGCGCCGGTAGCTTTTTATTAATAACCTGGAAGATAACCTTACCTTCTACAAAATCAAAAGGGATAGAAGGTTCGTATTTCTCTCTGTCGAAAGCTACCTGAATAATCTGATCTGATCCAGGGAATATTTCTAATAAATCATTCTCGGTAAGAAATTCATTCTCAGTTTTTTTCCCTTTGGGGATTTGATAGGTTACTTTATAGGTATTTGCTAAATCCTTAAAGCTTGAGCGTTCTTCTTTATCAATAGACTCGTATATTTCTTCATCTAGCTTCGTCATGATTTCGGTAGTCCTTTCTATCGCCTTTTGCCTAACAAGGGTCTTTTGGATATCTCCCTTTACTTCATCAAAAGATTTGTAGGTTATTACGGTTTCCTCTTTGTGTTCCTTACCTTCATCACTGTTTTTTTTCTTTTCTTTCTTCTGATTGTCTTTATTTTCTTCACTTACGGCCTTATCCATCTTTGTATCTTCAGATTTTGTATCTACTTCTGTAATCTTAAATTGAACTTCCTTGTTGTCCTCATAATATTTTTTCATTTCATCCTCTGGAACGGATACCTGTTTTTCCATGTCGTCAAATTTTGCTATCAGACACTCCATCTTAACTCTTTCCGGAAGTTTGTAGCCTGGTTGATGGGATTCCTCGTTGTATTCATTATTTTTGTATTTCTCATAATGGGAACGAATTTCATCCTCCGTTACATTGACAGAATTCAGAAAGCCGTTGGCCCTCAAGGTAAGCGCTTTGAACTTTACCTGCTCATTTTCCATGGAGTATCTTTGCCAGGTTTCTTCCGTTGTCATTTTTGTCGATGCGCGCATTGCAGATTCCAGCTTTTCAACGAGTAATGCTTCCCTTAAGGTACGTTCTATATCATCCTGATTAAGCTTGAAATTGCTACAGAGAAATTGTATAAGACTATATTTATTCATATTCATTCCCGTTCCGAACATCTGAAAAGCAAGTCTCTGAATACCCTCTTCGATCTCTTGTGTTGTCACCATAATTCCCATTCGCTGGGCTTCTTCCACAAATATGAGTTGTTTCCATACTAACGAAACAATAGATTCGTTTGCCTGTGAGAAGAACAATCTTTGCCATCTGCGCAACATATCTGCAAACTCATTTTGGGTAATTTTCCTGCCAAGCGCCTTTCCAACGGGTTTTTTAGGTATCATCTCCATTGCGGAGTAGCTGACACCCCATACAACCATTGAAAAGATCATGATGATATAAACTATTTTTTGATGTCTTCTGAACCAAGAACTCGAAACCATATCTCCTTATTTTCCTTTTAATTGAATAGTATCAATAGTGAAATTGAAAAGTTATAATAAAAATATTATTCTATCCATAATCTTTATAATTATCAAATGGTTTTTTGCAGTGATCAAAAAAAATGTCTTGACACTTCTTATAACCTCTGATTAAATTCTTCATTTTGAGGTTATAAATAAAAGTATGGCAAAAATGAAAAAAAATATGGTAATTGTTGAATCCCCTGCAAAGGCGAAGACGATTGGTAAATTTCTTGGCCCATCTTTCTTTGTCCGCTCATCGATGGGGCACGTGCGAGACCTGCCAGAAAAGAAACTATCAGTTGATGTGGAAAATAATTTTACACCTGAATATAAAGTAATTCCCAGCCGGAAAAAATTAGTTTCAGAATTGCTTGGTGATTCAAAGAAAGCAGACGCTATTTATCTCGCATCCGATCTTGATCGTGAGGGTGAGGCGATTGCGTGGCATCTAACACAAGCGCTTCAATTAACCGATAAAAAAGTGCACCGGGTTACCTTTAATGAAATAACAAAAGACGCTATCCTGGAAGCCTTTAAACATCCCAACCCTATCAATATGGCTAAAGTGAATGCCCAGCAGGCGCGAAGGATACTTGACCGACTGGTGGGTTATCAGTTAAGTCCTTTACTCTGGAAGAAGATTACAAAGGGGCTTAGTGCCGGTCGTGTTCAATCCGTTGCTGTCCGGCTCATTGTGGAGCGTGAAAAAGAGATAACGGAATTTACACCACAAGAGTACTGGAAGATTACTGCCGAATTAAAACACATCTCAGAGAATACAGATAAACCTGAAGATAGTAAGGCTTTTAAGGCTATTCTTCAAAAGTTTAAAAATGAAAATATTGAAATAAAAAATGAACAACAGGCGAAAGGCATTGTTGATGAACTTCAAAAGGCAGAATATCGTGTTGCGAACGTAAAGAAGCAAACGAAACGTAATAACGCGCCACCGCCCTTCACAACAAGTCTTTTACAGCAGCAAGCGTCTACGCGGTTACAGTTCAGCGCTAAAAAACAATGCTTATTGCCCAGCAGCTTTACGAAGGTATTGACATAGGAACACAGGGCACCGTCGGACTTATTACGTATATGAGGACGGATTCTTTCCATATTTCAGAACAGGCGCTTTCATCCTGCCGGGCACACATTGCTGATACCTATGGTAAGGATTATCTCCCGGAAAAACCGAATATACATGCATCCAATAAACAAGGCACGCAAGGCGCCCATGAGGCTATTCGGCCTACTGTGGTAGAATATACGCCTGAATCTATCAAGGATTTTTTAACAAAAGATCAATATAAACTGTATGAACTGATATGGAAACGGTTTGTAGCCAGCCAGATGCAACCTGCTCTCTATGCTGTGACAGACGTTGAAATAACTTCAGGATTGTATACCTTCAAGGCAAGAGGGAGGGTATTGCTTTTTGATGGTCATACCCTCATTTCAGGACATGAGATAGACAAAGATGAACAAATCCTCCCGCCGTTAGAAAAGGATCAAGGGCTTGAATTAATAACATTATCACCTACCCAGCATTTTACTCAACCACCTCCCCGTTTTACCGAAGCTTCTCTCGTTAAAACTTTAGAAAAGATGGGAATAGGGAGACCAAGCACTTATGCTACCATTATCTCTACAATACAAGATCGGGGATACGTCAAACAAGAGAAACGTGCATTCTATGCCACGGAATTAGGGATGTTGGTTACTGAAAAGCTCATTGAGCATTTTGCTAAAATAATGGATGTAAAATTTACTTCCCATATGGAAGGCGAACTTGATAAAATTGAAGATGAAAAAATTGATTGGCTTACGGTGCTGAAAGAATTTTATGACCCTTTCAAAATGGATTTGGAAAAAGCAATGGGAGAGATGAAGAGCGTAAAGGGCACTCCTGAAGAAAGTAATCAAGTCTGCACTTTGTGTGGGCAACCTATGGTTATACGGTGGGGGAGGCATGGAAAGTTTTTGGGATGCTCAGCGTTTCCTAAATGTAAAAGCACCCTTCCTCTCGATGAAAAAGGTGAGCCAGCACAGCCTGAAATGACCGAGCAGAAATGTGAAAAATGCGGCAATGCTATGGTCGTAAAGACTGGCCGGCATGGAAAATTTCTGGCCTGTTCCGGATATCCGGAATGCAAAAATACAAAATCTCTTAGTGGTGAGACGACAAAGGTTGAACCAACCGATGAAAAGTGTGAGAAATGTGGAAGTTCTATGGTTATTCGCTTTAGTAAGAAAGGCCGGTTCATGGGTTGTTCTGCCTATCCAAAATGCAGAAATATCAAGCCCCTTCCTACGGGAGTAAAGTGCCCTCAGGAAGATTGCGGTGGTGACTTAATACAACGGAGATCGAAACAAGGTGGGATATTCTTTGGATGTAGTAAATGTCCGGAATGCGACTATATTACAAAAGAGCTGCCGATAATTCCCCATGTATCCGAGGAGAAATAAGGAAGAAAGAATGAATAATATCGGTGATTGATTTTGGTGTTCAGGTTTCAGGGATTATTCAAAACAAATAAAACCCCCCAATGATATTCCTGTAAGATATTTCTTTGGTTTCATTTATTTTAGTGTTACAAATCCTTTGTTTTTTACAAATATACTTACTGCCCCGGTCTTATCTAAGAATTCATCCATAAGCGCCATAAATTCTATAACGGAGTCTACCTCTCTCGTTCCTACTTTTGTAATCAAATCACCGGGTTTTATACCCGCATGTTCAGCCGGACTATCTGATTCGACATCAACGACCAGGATACCTCTCTCACCCTCAAAACCTAATGATTTTGCGATTTCAGGAAGGAGTTCATTTACTACCAACCCTAAAGAAAATTTTGTTGGCTCATCCAGTTTTTGAATAGCAGTATAACTTTTGCCCGCAAGATCTTCCGGTTGTGGTTCCACCACAACTTCTAACGCATTTTCTGAACCATCCCGTATGATCTTTACAATAATCGCTTTATTTACCTTTACATGTCGAATAGCATGCTGAAGATCTGTTGTATTTTCAATTTTTTTCCCATCTAATTCCGAGATAATATCGCCGGGAGAAATGCCAGCCTTTGACGCAGGGGTATCACTCCAAACTTCTAAAACAAATGCTCCCTTTTCTATTGGTAACTGTAAACGATGAATAATCTCCTTTTTGTTTTTTAGACCAAGTACCCCCGCCAAATCGTCATTAATATCGTGTGTTCCTACACCCAAATACCCTCGTACGACAGTTCCTGTGGTTATGATATTTTCAGCTGTTTCTTTTGCAATACCAGCAGAAATAGCAAATCCTACACCCTGAAAACCTCCGGATCGAGTGGCGATAGCGGTATTCACTCCAATTATTTCTCCCCTAAGGTTAACAAGCGGTCCTCCGCTGTTTCCAGGATTAATAGCTGCATCCGTTTGAAAAAAGTCTTCATAAATAAAAGGGAGCACGAATGGGATAACATGAGTTCTTCCTTTGGCGCTGATAATACCCATAGAAACTGTTTGGTGATACCCAAAAGGACTACCAATTGCAATAACCCAGTCGCCCACTTGTACATCTTCTGAATTGCCGAATTTAACCGGTAAGCAACCTTCTGCTTCTATTTTGATAATAGCAAGATCTGTATTAGGATCGATACCAATGATTTTGACGCTTTTATATTGTTCTCCATTATAAGTAATCACCGTGATTTCATCTTCAGAAAAACCATCGATAACATGATTGTTCGTTAAAATATAACCATGCTCTTCTACAATAATACCGGAACCTAGCCCTTTTTTTGGTATCTCCTCCGTATGAGGGTCGCGTTTGGATGGAAAATGTTGCGATGGGGGGGTGGGTTCTGTTTCGGGATTACCACCAGGAGCTCGCTTTTTTTCCGTACTCAAACTGACAACTGATGGACTAACAAGTTGTGAGACCTTCCGGAATGTTTGAATGAGTGGCTGGGTTATCTTTTCAAGCTCTAATAGTTCTTGCCTTAATTTATCAACCTCACTGTTTTGGTTTGCAAAAGTAAGGGGGTTATTGAAAAAACAGAGGAGGGTTACTACCACAAATAAATAAAACATTCTTATACATTTCATTTTTTTTCTATAGGAACTTTCAATTTATAAACTAAATATCCACTACCTGCAAATATGCATACATTTACGAAAAAAGTTAACATAACAATCCTTTTAGCTACTATAGGATTGTTTGTTCTGTATACTCTTGAAACAGCGTTAAAGGTAAAATATATAATTGAAATATATGCTAGACATAGTAACGTAATCAAGATGAATTTTTTGAACGGTTTCATGTAACTGAATTAAATTTACTGTTGAATTATGTTTAATAGATAATAATTAAGAATTTATATTCAGGGATTTGCCGGAAGTTCGGTTTTCTTTTTTATCTCTTCTTTTATATCCAACTTTATCATTTCCAGTCGATTGGCCAATTCAATTTCAGCTTTCTGAATATCATGTATCTGCTTATTAAAATTTTCTTCAACAGTCTGATAATTAGCCTTTAAATTGCAAATATTATCATGCATAATTTTGACCAATAGTTCTATCTCTTTCACATTTTGCTGAATATCCTTGCCATGTACCTTTATGTTATCCACTTCGCTATGCAGCCTGTTCCCGTCGTTTACCAATAATGAAATAGATTTGGATACACCATCAATCCTTTTTTCCAACATCTGATTTGTTTTAGAAAGCGCGGCTATCTTGCGATCAGTATCCTTTTGCCATCCTTTTGAAGCAATACTGCATCCATAGGAAAACAACGTTAAAAATGAGATACCAGCGCATATTATCACCTGTTTTTTCATTATTCGTGATAATTATAATTCAATTGTGTATAAACACAAAGATAAATTTTTTAGAAAAGGGGAACTTTTTTTGGAGTATGGATGTTTTTATTAGTAATTGTTCTCCTTAGGCAAGCTGACTTTTCGCTTTCCTCCTTTTCTTCGAAAGTCAGCTTGCCACTTTTAATAGACTTTTTACTAATTTTCTCATATCAAAAATATTTCGTCTTCAATATACTGTACGGGCATATCATAAATATATAATCAGGAATGTACTCAATAATCTCTTGTTCAATTGCTTTTTATGTTCTTTGTGTTATAATAGTACGTAGTTTTATACAGTTCTTTTCTTTCAATAGTTTATGAATAGGGGGCGAAAGGATTCGACCGGATACGTTGAGGTATAGGCGGCGTATTGAGGTTGTCAGGCGGCCTCATTAAAAACCTGGCAAAATGATTTAAATGCCGAATATCCAATGGCAATGGCTGCTTAAGTGTAGCCACGTTTAATTAACCTTACCTGCGAGATTAATTAAATGACAACCAGCAGGATAGTTTAGTTCCTCTGCTCGGTGGGAACTAAGCGAGCCTTTAAACGGAGCTAGTCATGAGAAATCCTGTCTGTTGGAGTTTTTGATGGCGAAATTAAAAAATAGACTATGTACGTAGAAACCTATGCTGAAATATCCAGGGACGCGGGTTCAATTCCCGCCGCCTCCACCATAAACTATTGTTAATTAAATACTTATAAAGAGTTTTTTGTTATATATAGAATTTTTTGCTTAAACTACCTGAGTAGTTACGCTAAAAGAAAATGAGCTTATATCAAGGGTAGAAATAAAAACTATTGATGAAATTCATGAAAATGGTATTTATAAAATATGATGCAACTTAATACCCGCAAAATATAAGCTCGATATAAGATTTGTGATAACAAAAGAACAAATATTATATTCTTACTAACTCTTTAGCAACACGCCCATCATTAGATGGGATAACGTTAGATGGGATAACTTTTCTCATTATCCAAAAATAAAAGCACATCCGAACGGCCTGTAATAACATCTAAAAACATCAATGGTCGATACACAAAACCTAATCTTTCCTTAGTGCCTTTTCTTCCTTGTGCTTAGTGGCTCTTAAAGGTTTTATTTCCTTTAGAATATTCATCTTTTTCTCTTTAACAACGTAGAGATCATATTGGTTTTGGAGATTTAGCCAAAGTTCTGGAGATGTCCCGAAATATCTTGATAGCCTTATAGCCATTTCAGAGCTGATATTTCTTTTCTCATTCACAATTTCATTTATCATCCTAAAGGTAGTATGGATCTCTTTTGCCAAATGTGATTGAGTCATCCCTGGAGGTTTCATAAAATCTTCTTTCAAGATCTCTCCTGGATGTGTTGGTTTCCTTATTAAACCAGCCATACTCTTACCTTCTTTCAATGATAATCCGTAGTTTCAACACTATAAAGGAAGTATTAAATAAAATATAGCGGGATTCTAGAATATCCTTAACAAAAACAAAACTAAAAAACCTTACAGGAATTTAATTATAATTTTTCATGTAGTACATACACTAACAACCAATGGGAAGACTTGATAATATCAAAAAGGTTGTTAAGGCTTTTTAAATAAACTATTAATTTTCTAATAACCTATTTGTAAATATCTCCTCTTGCTCCTATAGCTTCAATAATAATGATCTCTTTTTCATTGTTAACTATATAAACAATTCTTATATGCCCTAATTTATACCTATATTTGCCTTCCAAATTTCCAATAAGCCTCTTTATATGGGTTCCACGAAATGGATTATTGCCAATTTCTTCAATTGCTTTATTTACTTTCCTTGCGGTCTTATCGTCAAGTTTTTCATAATACTTAGTAGCTTTTTTACTAAGTAAAATCTTAAACATTTCGCTTTACTTTATTCCATTCAACAAATTCATCAATTTTATCTGCTTTAATTGCTTCCTCAGCAGCCCTTATTTGTTCCATAAGCTCATTACTTGATAAAATTTCAAGTGTTGCCTCTGCATCTTCTTTTTCTTTGAGATAATTGAGAAAATCAATAGCAACTTTTACCTTATCTTCTGACAGCTCGTCTATTGTTTCTTTAGCCTTCTTTTTTAATATTGTTTGCATATGTCTGTAATCCTTCAAATTACTATAATTCTTAATGTTCTTTTACTAGCCAACTAATAATATCTGAGAATATCCTATAATACTTTTTACAATTCTTATTCTAAAGTATGGTAAACTTCCATTATTGACTTGTCAAGTCAATTGACCTTTATACCAAAGCTAATTCTGTGTTTATAAATTAAGGCTTTCCTAGACATTTTATTTTTCACTCCGGGGCGAACATCTGTTATAGCAATAGTTATAGAAATATGATTGAAAACTTATTTTTTCCTATTGTCTTCTTCTCGACAGCCCTTTTGATACGTTTATATAAGGTTATATCCAATGTCTTGACTCTTTCTACTGCCTTTTTATGAAGCTCTAATACTTCTTTAATTTATCCTCTGATGACACATTAAGCGAGCGACATGACACACCTTCAATGGCACACTTCTGAGACATGTCACATACATTGAATAACCTGCTCTTAATTACCGCATAATATTTTTTAATAAAAGCATAAGAGAATTGAAATCAAAAAGAGCAAAATTTACATAGCGGTAAAATTTAAAATAAGATTTGAATGTGCAACATTTTATAATATACCCTCAATAAAAAAAAATAACTACAGCGTATATCATACCCATCCATTATCATTATAATTTGTTTTGATCCAGATACAACCATCCCTTTTCATGGTATATTTTTTGATATAACAAATGTTTAATCTTAAGGCTAAAGCAAAATTTATCTCAGAAATAAGATTTTCTCCGTTGTTCATCATGTGTCTTTAGCAGATATTGTTCGGTAACTGGTTTTCCCAGGGTGAATTTTTTCTAAATTATATGGTAATTCAAAACATATTATATGGAGATTAGATATGAGCAGCATGTATGGATTTTCAGCACAAAAACGGATCAATAATCCCGCTATCATGCTTGATAAAATGTTCAGGGCTATTCCCTCCCCATGTTTATCGGCCAATCATCAGTGGACTACACGAGAAGGACTCGTAGGTCTTGGAACAACTTATCCTGCAAAAGCCAGTGCATCCAAATATTATGCTGAAGATGTATCAAGCGGTATGTATTGTATTTTTGATGGTATTATATACCGTGATAATAACGATCTAAACGGAAAGAGCCTTGTAGAAACTGATGGAGCTGCTTTTTTACTTGAGCAATATCAGAGATCAGGGATTAATTGTTTAAGGAATATCAATGGCAGTTTCAATGTAGCCTGGTGGGATGAAAGAGCACATCGATTAATTTTAGCTAATGATAAGTTAGGTCATAACCTCTTATTTTGGGGTATTCGGGGTAATATCCTTGTCTTTGCATCCATGCTGGCACGGATTATGACAACTGGCATTTTATCCTTTGATATAGATATAGAGGGATTTGCTGATCTATTAAACTACGGATACATTCTGGGTGAAAGAACTCTTTTCAAAGATATCCATGTTCTGCCACCCGCCAGTTTCCTTATCTTTGAAGGAGATAAGGTATGCATCAAACAATATTGGCATTTGAATCAGGTGGAATCTCATGGAAGGTATGATAAACAACGGTTAGATGAACTAGAGCATATTTTTAAATTAGCAGTAAAGCGTTCTGTTCTGCCGGATAAAACATGTGCTATTGACCTGACAGGAGGACTTGATTCACGGTGTATATTAGCAGCCGCTGTAAACCAACGATTACCATTCATTACCCATACTGGCGGCCAACCGGATACTACGGATGTCGTAATTGCCAAAAGATTGTCTGCTCAAATTGGAGTACAGCATTGTTTTGAATCAATTAACCCACACATGTTAAGCGAATGGCTCGTTCCTATGGTACTTTATCAAGGGGGTATTTTTGCAACCATTCATTGTCACCCTTGTCAACTTCTCTATTCTCCGTTACCATTCGATGCAGTAGTGCAAGGGACCGGAGGAGAATTTGCCCGTGGCGCCGATTGGGTCTCTCCCGGAGACCTCCGTATCAGCAATCTTACTACTGAGTTTATCATGCGCCGCTTATCACCAAGAACAGCTCAATGCCTAAACATGGAGCAACTTTGGAAACGGGAATTCAGATTCATTGGCATGCATGCTCCGCGCGAACATTTACATAGCTTACTTGCGGGATACAAACCAAAAGATTCTCCTATTGCTGTTATGAAGTACCTTTCTCTTAACGAACTTGGACGTAAATTTCTCAATAAGGCAATTTTAATTGCACGTGGCAGCAAGGGCGCATATTTTCCCTACTTTGACCATCAATGGGTAGAGGCTATCGCCTCTATTCCCATATCTGAACGAGTAAACAATAGAATACAAACTGATTTAATTGAGAGGCTTTGTCCTGAAATTAAAGATATTCCCTATACCCATGATCCTTTTCCTCTGCTAGCTCCTTTGTGGAGAATCTATATGAGAAAAGGCTATAGAATAGTTAAGCAGAGAGCATTACAAAAGTTACAATTTACTAATAGTAATCCTGATGAAGTTCCCAGTACCTACTATTTTCGTTGGTCCCGTAAGGAAATGTACAATACTTTCATAGAACTCCTCTATAATCCTCATGCTGCATTTCGAACCTATCTTAACTGGAAAACCGTTGAAACCTTGCTCAATCAGCATTTTACAGGCAAAAAGAACTGGGAAATCCTTGTAGCTGCTCTGACCGTATTTGAAATCTCTCATAAACTATGGGTAGCTCCCTATAAACCGTACACTGATGAACATGTTATTCCGTTATTTTTACCATCTGATTTGAAAAAAGCGATTTGAAAAAGCCTGCCAATATAAATAAGTTTACTGTATGACAAAATGGATGAATATCATATAAATTTTGTAGCGTAATAATAGGGCAATTAATATGAATAATACAGAATTAAAGGAATTTGTACCTACTGTTAAGCAAACTTACCGGAAAACATCTTATTTCCCTCGTGTGTTTCTTTCTCCCATAAGATTGTTGTACCGGTTGCTACAACAGTTCGGCCGTAAATTCAGAGTGGATGCATGGGTTATATCAGGAGATGAATCACAGAAAACATCCATCACTACCGTCTTCACGGGAAATGAAAAAAATAAAAATTATCTTAATAATCTGCTGTTCAATAATCCCTGTAGCGAGGTCCATATTGGCAAAATATGGAGATGGAATAGTATCAAAATTGTTCATAAAAAACCTATGGGTTGTTCTCTCAGAATTTCAGAGATTCACAAGAATTCTCGCAAATTACCTGGTAATAAGGCAAGTTTCTTTATCCCATGCTGGGTTGGTGGTGAGGCAGATCTCTCAGCCGATATTTCAACAATTATCCATAAAAAGAGCCTTAATTCAGACTTGAATAAAATAAAACAAGGTAACATGCAATTCGAGATTACCAAAGAGAAGAGCCGGTTTGATAATTTTTATTATACTATGTATTTGCCCTATGTTACCCGTGTTCATAAGAATAGAGCTATACCATTGCCATACGAGACGATGAAAAAAAATCTTAAAAGATGTGATTTACTTATGGTTAAAAAAGATAGTGAATTTATTGCAGGTCAACTGATTATTTATAATAATGATATACCGCGTCTTTGGTTTACAGGCCTTAAAAATGGTAACACTGATTATTTAAAAGATCACATAACAGGCGCAATGTATTATTTTGCTATGACTTATTTGAAACAAAAAGGTTGCAAAAGAGTCCATTTTGGATTAACAAGGCCTTTTTTAAACGACGGTGTGTTCCAGTATAAAAAAAAGCGGAGCTTACAAATTACAGATTCGTCAAAAATTGGGTTTTTGATTCAACCACTCAGGAAATTAACAATCGTAAAAGAATTCTTTTTGAGAAATCCTTTTATATACTTAGAGAAGGGGAAGTTCTATGGAGCAGTGTTTATCGATAATGACCAATTACACTCTCAAGAGGATTGTGAAAAGATATACGAAACTTATTATATAAAAGGCTTATCAAAGTTAACTATGTATCTCTTCGGTGATAATCAAAAAAATATGAAAGAAGCTATTCCTCCTAAACTATTTGACAGAATATCTCTACATTCTGCAGAAACTTTATTTGAGAAAAAAAATACCGTGCCTGATACCTCTCCCTGTTTCTCTGTCAAAGATCTTAGAATTATAGTACTTTAATGATGAAACCGAACATATCCTCAACAGAGGAAAGACTACCCCGCCAGTCATTGCGAGGGTCTTGTCCGAAGCAATCCTTTACAAGTTTCAGAAGAGATTGCTTCGGAAAAAACCCTCGCAATGACATGTTGAGAGATTCCGTAACGTTCCCTATACCAGCATACAACCAAAGACTCATGCACCACATTTTGTTCGGTTTCATCTCTTGGATGCTATATCTAAGTACTTCTCATAATTTTGTAAGATGATTACCATGAGTATTTCAAAATTAAAAGAATTAACAGTTATTACCAGATTAGCTTACCAGAAAACTCCCAAATGTTTTCATTGGCTATTCTCTCCCATTAAGTTGTTGTACAAATTAATACATCAGCTCAATCAGAAATTTAGAGTTAATGTGTGGATTATATCAGGAAAGGAATCTCCGGAAACACCTATTATCTTTGCGGGAAATGGAAAAAACAAAAATTACATCGGAACTTTGGCATTTGATAGCTCCTGTAACGAAATTAATATGGGCAAAATATGGAGGGGTAATCTTCCTAAGATAATCAATAAAAAGTATCAAGATTATTTCCTCAGGGTCTTAGAGGTTAATAACACTTCTCATAGAATGTCTGATGCTGAGAAAGGCTTCTTAATTCCTTGCTGGATTAGTCAGGAAGCAGATATTTCTGTTGATACTGCAACACTGAGGAAATATGAGAAGCAAATAAACAAATGTAATTTGCAGTTTGAGATGACAAATGAACGATACCAATTCGATAAATTTTATAATACCATGCACTTGCCCTATATTACTAAGGTTTATGGGAATAAAGCATTTCTCATGCCATATGAGAATATGGAAAAAAATCTTAAAAAATGTGATCTGCTCCTCATAAAAAAAGATAATGA
>SULG01000011.1 GCA_005524015.1 Candidatus Jettenia ecosi | reverse complement strand
CAATGGCCTAATCCTGCAATGGCCTAATCCTGCAATGGCCTAATCCTGCAATGGCCTAATCCTGCAATGGCCTAATCCTGCAATGGCCTAATCCTGCAATGGCCTAATCCTGCAACAAGGCTTTGCCTTGTTTGCAGGATTTAATGTCAAGACAAATACCATTCGTATTTAGGCTCAAACCGGAGGATTAAAAGGAATTAAAACAGGTCCTTGTGGTGATCGGTGATTTACGGAGGAAGATTTATTGAAATTAGTCAAAAGGAAAGACAACGATCGCTTTATCAGTGATAGTGATACCATCTTAGCGATTCTTTACACAAGAACAGGTATTGACTTCAGTCAGTACAAGTCTACCACGGTCAACAGGAGAATACAGCGGCGAATGCTTCTCAATCACATCAAAACCTTGCCGGAGTATCGTGCGTTTCTTGAAAAAAATCCAGACGAAATAGAAGCGCTCCGTAGAGATATGCTTATCCAGGTCACCAGTTTCTTCCGTGAGCTTGACCAGTTTGAAGCACTGAAAAAATCAGTCTTTCCAGCACTCATACAGAAGAAGTCATCCAAAACGCCAATTACTGTGTGGGTACCGGGCTGTGCAACAGGTGAAGAGGCATACTCACTTGCCATTGCATTTCAAGAGTTTCTGGGGAAGAAAGCGCCTCTCAGGAGAATTAAAATTTTTGCCACAGATATAGACGAGGATGCTATCAGAGAAGCCCGGAAGGGCCTGTATAAGAAAAATGTTATCAACCATGTCTCACCACAGCGTCTCCGCCGTTTCTTTATCAAAAAAAATAATGGGTATCAGATCAAGCAAACAGTTCGTGCCTTATGTGAATTTGTGGTGCACGACGTCACACATAATCCGCCGCTTACCAATGCCGATCTGATTAGTTGCCATAATCTCCTTATTTACTTAGGGCAAGAGTTACAAAAAAAGGCGCTTATCAGGATGCACCAGGCCCTGGCTCCTCATGGGTTTCTGGTATTGGGAAAAGCTGAAGGGCTTGGCGAGGCATCTAAGCTATTTCATACCATAGACAGCAAACAGAGAATTTACTCCCGTAAAGACATTGGTGGTATCCTTGCACCGGAAGATTTACAAGATACGGTGAACGTACCAGCAGGAAAGGACCATCCTCCTGCTCCCAAGCCTGCCGGTACAATGCAACCTAAAGTTTTGCAACAGTCTCATCGCCAGCACAACATTAGCAAGTTAAAAGAGGCTTTATCACTCACGCAAGAATACGCCAATGAGATTATCGACGAGTTAGATGTTATGAATAAAGAATTGCAATCTGCCGTTGAAGAACTCAGCACGAGTAACGAGAAATTGCTGATGACCAATGAAGAATTAGAAACCGCCGAAGAAGAACTCCAGGCAAGCAACGAAGAGCTCAGGACACTCAATGAAGAACTGGAAGTCCGCAACGAGGAAGTAGTGAGAGCAAAGGACTATGTGGAAGCAATCGTCAATACGGTACGGGAGTCACTCATAGTACTTGATAGTAACTTCCGTATAAAATCAGCCAACAAAGCGTTCCATGATACCTTCAAGGTAACGCCAGAGGAGACAAAGAATACATTACTGTTCGATTTAGGAAATAAACAGTGGAATATTCCTAAACTTCGAACGTTCCTTACAAAAACTCTTCCGCAAAAAAGTATGCTTGATGACTTTATCGTAGGGCATAACTTTGAGACAATTGGACAAAAAACCATGATTCTCAACGCCAGAACAATGGAACAAGGACCGGAAAAGAACCCTCTTGTCCTTCTGACTATTAAAGATATTACAGAGCTTCGAAAAGGAGAACAATCGCTCAGGGAATCTGAAGAACGATTCCGCAGGCTTGTTGAAAGTGTCAAGGACTATGCAATTTTTATGATGGATGTGAAAGGAAATATTCTGAGTTGGAACAAAGGGGCAGAACATCTCTTAGGCTATACCGAGGCAGAGGTTATAGGAAAGAGTGCAGCACAGTTTTTTACTCCTGAGGATAGGAAGACAGGAATGTTCGAAAAGCTAATAGCAACAGTCGTAAAAAATGGCCGGTCACAGGTTGAAAATTGGCTCATGAGAAAAAATGGCAGTCGCTTTTGGGTAACGGGTGTTACCACGGCAGTGTATGATGAGGCAGGAAAAATTGTTAGTATGTCAAAAATTGCCCGCGATATTACTGAGCGAAAGAGGGCTGAAGAGTTACTACAAGCTCAAAAAGAGATATTCCAAACTCTGAACGATAATGCTACCCTTGGCCTTTTTATCATGGACGAAAGGCATCACTGTACCTTTATGAATCCTGCTGCCGAAAAAATTACGGGGTTTACCTTTGAAGAAGTAAAAAAAGCAAACAAACCACTCCATGATATCATTCAGCATACCAGGCCTGATGGCAGTTATTACCCAATGTGTGAATGTCCTATTGACAGGGCGTTACCACAAAAAAACAGAATACCGGGGGAGGATAGTTTTATACGGCCGGATGGGAGCTTCTACCCTGTTGCTTTTATGGCAAGCCCTATTCTGGATAAAGGGAAACCTATCGGAACCGTTATAGAAGTACGGGATACGACTGAAGAAAAAAAAGCAGAGGAAGAACGAAGATGGCTTGAACAGCAAAAAGATGAATTTATTGGTATTGCCTCGCATGAATTAAAAACCCCTGTTACCAGTATCAAAGCGTATACACAAATACTTCAGCATAGATTCCAAAAGGCCGGAGATATGAAATCAGCCGATATGGTAGGAAAGATGGATGCACAGATTGACAAACTTACCAGTCTTATTGGTGATTTACTTGATGTTACCAAAATTGAGGGTGGAAAATTACCGTTTCATGAAGGACCCTTTGATTTTAATGAGCTTATTGGAGAAATTGTTGAAGAAATGCAGCGGACAACGGCCAGGCATACCTTAGTACAACAGCTTGTAAAATCACGGACAATCGCTGGAGACCGTGATCGCATAGGACAAGTCATTACCAATTTTCTCTCAAATGCTATTAAGTACTCTCCGCATGCGGATACCATCATAATAAAAACAAAAACGGGTAAAGAACGTGTTACCCTCTGTGTACAGGATTTTGGGTGTGGTATTTCAAAAGAGGATCAAGAGAAAGTATTTGAACGATTTTACCGGATTATCGCTTCTGATCAAAAAACCTACCCTGGACTAGGATTAGGCCTTTACATCGCTGCAGAAATAATCAAGCGTCATGACGGCAAAACTTGGGTTGAGTCTGAAAAGGGAAAAGGTTCTACTTTTTGCTTTTCGTTACCACTCAAACAGTGAAAACTTTAAGCAACACAAGAATACCGGGAGGAGATAAAACATGACTGGCAGAAAGAAAAAAATCATCCTTGCAGAGGATAACCTGGCCATTGTTGATGCATTGACTATCATGCTCGAAGAATTCGGTTATGAAGTTATACCAATAGTTGATGGCAATACGGTTAAGGACAAACTAAAAGAAAAGCCTGACTTAGTTCTGTTTGATCTCTGGATGCAAGGATGGAACGGCAGAGATGCATGCAGACACTTAAAAAGCAATGAAGATACGAAAGATATTCCGGTTATTATCATTTCAGCAGACAGGGATATAGCTCAGCTTGCAAAAGAAGCAGGTGCGGATGATTTTATTGCAAAACCATTTCAAATAGAAGATTTGTTGGCAAAAGTAGAAAAATATATTGGTAAGAATGAAGAGAATAGTTCATAGTATTTCATGGAGATGAGACTGAATATAAGTACCTGACCACAAGTTTTTGTACATTCTCTTTGTCAACAGAATACAGAATCCAGAAGACAGAATCCAGAGACAGGATACACAATGCTTGATGCACGATATTCTATCTTCTGGCTTCTGTTGATAATGAGGAATATATAAAAACTTATAGTCAGGTACTTACCAGATATTCCTTCTCGTTCCAACGCTCTGCGCCCTCTTGCGGGTTCAATTTTGTAAATTGAACCCATATATTTTGCATGGCCGATAACTCTTAGCTTTTTCATGGTTAAACACATAGGGAAATATTCCAAATTTAGGGTTGTATGCAAATGTAGGGAATATACGAAATCCTTAAACACGTCATTTGCGAGGGGTTTTCCCCATACGCATCAAGCTAAGCTCAGTGGCTCGTTGGCTCGTTCCCAAACTCTTCCCCATTTCCATGAGGACATGGTTTGGGAACGCAATTGCCTCGAAACTCTGTTTCGAGTAGGGACAGGTTTGAAACCTGCCTCTCCTGAGGAATCATACACACTATCATTCAGGTTTATCACGGTAGAACAGGCAAAATGCCTGTTCTACCATTGATTCGAGAAACGGAGTTTCTCGTACATGTGTGTTCCCAAACCATGTCCTCATGGAAATGGGGAAGAGTTTGGGAACAAGCTGTCGGCGCTTAGCTTGATGCGCCTGTGGGGAGTCATCTCTGCCTCGGCATTGATCTTGTGAAGACTATCGCAAAGTCCTTCCAGAGAGATGGTGGCACAGGGGAGTATTTCTGTCGTCATTAACTCTACCATGTCCTTTGCCTCTATCCTGCTGCCAGAGCGTTGAATAAAACCCGTCTGTCGTGCCAGAGTATCCAGATGCTCATGGTCAAATATTTCTTGAATCTTTTCTTTTATTTTCTCTGAATATTGGTTATGCTTATGTCTCATAGGGATCTCCTCCTCTTATAGTCTGAGAGTATTTTCTTTATCTAACTTAACTCTTTACTATAAGGGAAGATCCCTTTATTCCCTAATATATTCTCCCCTTAGCTTGATGCGTATGGGGTTAGGAGTACTTTACGCATATGAGAGACTTTGAATTTCCTCTGCATACATGAGGCCTTCGGTGACTTTAACAACGTGTAGAGTGGCAAGGCGCGCCTTGCCACTACATAGTTTGTTTGAATTGCTTAAACATTCAATGAGGTTACCTTTAGCAGAAGATTCGCGGGTTCAATCATTTTCGATTAAGCCAGCACAGAGATATTGCTATCAGATATCCCGAAAAACGGCGCGTGTTATTCCCCAATCTTCAATCAGAATGCTATCACTTGCTTTTCACGGCATCTTCAAGCGCCTTCAATCGCTTTAGCTTCATTGCCTCATCCTGAATATGGGTGAGTTTGCCCATAGTTTGTGAACTGCCCAACCACCAGCTTATATCCTGCTGGGCATGAGCTACTCCTTTGTACCCCTGCAAATGTTTCCAGAACCACATCTCTACATATTCCCTTTCCACACCGCTTGGATTTCCATCCTTTTCAGTGAATATAGCATAGGCGCCAAGAATTGGTCCTACAACTGGTAAGTGACCATTGGTTTTTTTCAGGAGATTATAAACTTCCGGGCCCAATTTTTCAGGGCCGAGTATCTTAACCATTAAATCACTCAAGGGAAAAGGAGATCTTTCTTCCGGCGATGGCTTAACCATATCCCCGGCAAAAAGCTCTTCTACGATGAGCTGCGCCTCATCTATCCGCTTCCATGACTCAAACATATATTGATCTATGGAATCCAGCCACATCCTTGAAAATCGGCTGCCATGGCATTTTGCGCAAAGCTCTATCCAATAGCGCCGTTTCTCATGGCTTTCCGGGGAATAAATCTCAAGCTTCTTATCCATCGGCGGTATTTTTACACCATAGGGAAAATCCTTCAGACTTGATTTAAACTCCACTTCTTTTGGTGGAGTGACTCCCATACGCCATATACCTTTGGTCTCCACATTCATCTCCCATCGGCCATTACCTACATACATATGACAGTATTGACATGTCGGGGTAGGATAATCTTTGCCGGGAATCACCTCAGAGAGTTTCTTTTCCCAGTTCCACTTCTCCCCGGAAATCTCATAAGCAATTCCCCATTTGGAATGTATATAACTCTCCCAGTCCGGGTGATCAGGTCCTAAATGACAGCCTGAACATACCTCCGGACGGCGCGCTTCGGCAGCCGAAAAGAGATGGCGACCATGACAGTCATCACATGACGACATATTCTGATGGCACTGATCACATCCGATCATAGAAAAGCCCTGATTGCGCCGGTAATTCTCGACATACCACGGCGTGGACAAACCTCCTTCCCAACTATGAGGATGACTTGGCTTACCGTAATCTCTACCCCGGGCAAACTCCCTCGCCTGGTTTGGATGACAAGCGCCGCATGAGTTATCTACGGTAGGCATAAACAGGCTCTCATGGTCTTTGCCATGACAGTAGGAGCAGTAAACGCCGCCTTTGGTCCCTGGTTTCCAGTTGTTCAGCTCCTTACCAATAAGCTCCTCAATCTCCTGTGTCTCTGCAGCAACCTCTGCATTCTTCTTAGGATTGGCATGATTGGACATCTTCCATTGCGCTACAATACCGGGAGTAGCCTCTTCATGACATTCCACGCACTCATCGTACCGGTATTTCTCTAAAAGCTTTTTATAATTATCACTATCTGTTGGGAAATAATGCCTTGCTGGATTAAAGTAGATATAAAAGGGAATCGGTTTATAAAATTCTCCCCATGGACCATCGCCCTGGGACAAACCCACAAAATCCTCAAACATCTTCTTAAGTTCCGGATCCGGATACGTAAAAGAGCCCGGAGGACCTTTAAGCACAGGGGGAATCATTTCCGCTTTCGGTCTTTTTGTTTCATCCTCTACCACAAAAATTCCAAACATCCCATTCATCATATGCTCATTATCATGGCAGTGGAACGCCCAGTTGCCGGGTCCGACCCCCTCTCCGGCAACAAAATCCAGGACGTACGAAGTAAAAGGCGCTAATGATATGTTATCAGTAAGCTGTCCGCTCGCTTTATCCATCCAGCGATGGCCATGAGTATGAAAGGTGTGCATCTCCCCGGAAGAATTTATGAGATGAAATCTTACCTTTTCGCCCATTTTTACCCGCCATACCAACCCGGGAAAGGCAGAACGGTCTCCGTTCATAAATTCCACATCTCCGGACTTATCGTTAAAGGCCTCATATTTCTTTCCCTGTAAAAGAAACGTATGCATGAAGACTACAAACTCTTTATCAGGGGGATCTGGATTACTATTCTCTGGTTCCACAATGAGAGCCCCCCACAGTCCTCTGGATACCCCTTCTTCGCCCCCCATCTCAAAGACGTGAGGGTGATAAAACCAGGTTCCCGGCGTACCAGAGGTATCCCACTCAAATGTCCCTGAATCTCCGGGATCTACGACACTAGCCGGATTTCCTGCTATATGAGCGCCATCACTGGCAACCGTGTACTTTGCTCCATGAGGATGGATGGATGAAGGGACGGTAAGTTTATTCGTGAAGTGAATTCTGACCTTCGTTCCTTCTTTCACTTTGATGGTGGGACCAGGCACGGTCGGTTTTTCTCCTTTTATGCAGTACCCCCAGGCGCCAAAGAATACCCCAGGTCTGAGTTCCAGATCAACAGGCCTCGCCTCCATCTCAAGATTAAGAACTCCATCTTTCTCTATAAGGCAGGGAATTTCAGCATATCCATGCCGAAACCAGGAAAGAAGACATATAAGAACTGCTGTCGGGTAAGTCCATAATTTATGAGACATACCTTACTCCAGCGTACAGATGGCTTGAGGGCATTTGATTCTCAGCACTGAACTCCCAACAACCCTGAACCGGTGATTTAAATCCTGAGAGCCCCAGTACTCTACCTTAAAATTAGTCCCTACCGCCAAGTCAAGGTTTTGTCTGCCAGTCGCTACAACAAGGGCAACATCCTTTTTGAACACCGGACTCTGATATACGCCCCCTTTTACCAACTCCTTTACCCCTTCTATTTCTAATTTCCCTGTACGCTCATAAACCTTATGGAGGAGGGCGTAAAGTTTTGGGCTTACAACGAGAGCATAAGGAGGGGAAAAACCCGAACTCCTTAGTTTTTCCACAGCCGATACAACATCCTGAAAACCATTCCCTATTACCGACCAGTCACTAATCTTAAGGATATTCCTTCCATTAGCATTTAAAAGTCCCGACATACCCATTTCCGGCAGACCATGAAATATAAGATCGTCTTCCCTGGCGGCAGCAGCTATTGCGGCGCCCACCGCAGCGCTCACATCCAAAGGAGTATTACACTTTTTCCCTGCCTCTATATCCCTCCAGAAGAGCCAAAAATCTTTGTAAATAAGGGGTATGTGTGCAATCTCTCTTTTCAGGGAATGTATGGCTTCGTTTCCCTCCCCCAACATATCAACATTTGCCCAGGAGGGTATTGCATAGGTATCAAGCGGTACACATTGAGCGCCTGTTCCTAATGGACCGTAAACCTCGATAAACTTTCTTCCCACACGATGCCCTTCAACCGTCTCATGGACCGTACGTTGCAATTTCGCCCAGTCTTCGGCACCAAGATGCACTTCAGATGTAATTTCTGCAAACTTTGCCTCTTTCATCCCCGGGGATGCCTCTCCTTGTGAACAACTATAAGGCGCTCCTGCTTCCTTTGCTAAACCAGATGAAGCTGCTGGCGCTTTATGGCATGCAAGACAGCCCTGCTCCAGGTATTGACAATTTTTATGGACCTTTCTTAATTCCTGTGCTGTGTGACAGGAAAAGCAGTCGTTTTCTTTCGTACACGCAGCAAAAACAGATGAACCCCATGATGAAAAACAGAACGTTACGAGCAAGGCAATAACTAATGTTTTATATTTATTTAGCATACCCATAACCCTTCCCCCTTTTCTTATTAATACCTTTTCTTTCATAGTAAAAACTCCATTTTGAAGTTAATTTAGCTCTTTCCCAGTAATTTATGTATATCTTTATCTATATGATCCGGTTCGGCATACCCTTCCTCTTTATGGTATTCAAGTTCGCCATTTTTATAGTAATATATCGTGGGAACCTTGCTAATCTTATAAATATAGCTCATTTCTTCTCTATCTCCGGCTTTAAAGATGGGGAAAGCGACTCCTTTTGTCTCAATAAGATCCTTTGTTTCTTTTCCTGCCTCATCAAGTACAACGCCCAGTATTTCTAAATTCTCTTTTCTGTGTTCCTTATAAATATCATTCAAAACAGAGAGGTGCTCCTGGCAAACCTTGCACTGTGTTTCCCAGAAAATTACCGCCACGACCTTATCGCTTTTTGATTTAATAATCTCTTTTAATTGTGTAGAGGTTATACCCTTAATATCACGTGCATAGGAAACCGTTGGTAAAAATAAGGCCATAAATAAAACAAGAAGTACTGATGCCCTTTTTAGATGGGAAATACTCGACATGGTGACGCTCCTTTCACTGTAAGGATTACGGGAGTAACTGGCAAACCGCCAATGCGAATTTCAATAACAGATGATCATGGTGTAATGCTTGATACATCAAGTCATAGGTGGTGCAATCTTGCAGATTGAATTATTCATTTTTGAGGTTATACCGACATATCCGCATTTTACACCAAATTTCTTAAAAAACCATAGGTAACTTTGCAATACAAAAACTTGCAAAATATTTGCCAGTACACAACACCGTAGTCTTTTGAGCGCATAACACGGTAGTTTTTTGAAAAACAACCCCATAGGGGTGAAATGTTTCTAGAAACATGTGATATTCAAAACCTTAGCTCCATCGGAGCGGCATGTAACCTTAACACAGAGATACCATGCTGCTCCGATAGAGCTTGATTGTGGCAGAATGATTTGTCTATAAACATTTCGCTCCTAACGGAGCTTCTCACGGTATTTTTTCAAAAAACTACCGTGTTACCATAATTCTCATCAAGGTATTGATAGGATATACCATAATTCTGATAAAGTTATCTATAGTTATCACTTTTCATCCTGCCTGAGCAAACTCCATTCTATTTGGATATTGCATCTGCATCTTCTGGAAGAGCCCTGGATCCTTCCAGACAACCCTGAATATCTTCTTCAACCTGCTTTTCTATCCATCTCGTTATATTCTCGTGAGGCAATAAGGTTTTACCATTGAAGATATAGGTAAGCCCTTTTAGTGCTTCAACAATCTCATTCTCTACACCGCCGGAGGAAATTAAGTGCGGGATAATAATAACCCTTCCATCCTCCCCGCTTGCTCTTACCATTGTTCTCAGCTCATAAATTGCCTTGTCTTTAATCTCTTTCGGGGCATCACTTCTCCAGGTGGCAACCTTAACTTCCTTAAATCCACCTTTCTCGCGGACATATGCGGCAAGTTTCTGCATATCATCCAGCCAAAGCTTATTCTCGTTTTCATCATTAGGCCCATGTCCAACCAGGATAACGGTTTCTTTCGCCGGATTCGTACTTAACTCACGAGACCTTTCCAAAAGAATCTCTGCCACAAGAGGACTATCGTTAAGGGCCTCTGTCATAGAAAACCTTAGCTTACTCTCTAAACGGGGTAAGGATTTAACATCTGTCGTATAGGGTAATTCTTTTTGTAGACCAAGGATGTAGCGGGAATTGCCTATAATTGGACTGTGAGAAGAGATGAACAATGGTACTACTATTACCACGGAAACACCCTTTTCTTCTAATTTATGGACGGCTTCCTTTATAGTCTCCGGATCAGCCATACCAAAGGCCACTTCTAACGGATACGTATCTTTGAGTGGCTTGACGGCTTTTAAAACAGAGGCATTCCACGATGGGATTTCTTCCGGGGGCTGTTCTCCATGAACGTGACCCGATCCTTTCTCTCCATGCCCATGATGTGCCCCATGTGCAAGAACCAACACCCCTATGGTTTTTGGCTGTGCCACTGCTGATAGTGCTTTTTCTTCTATACAGGGGACTTGATCAGAACTTTGCGTGTCATGTAATCCCTTCTTTCCCTCCTGACCCAAGATTGAGGGAACGTATAAAAGACCTATAACGAGCAACATGAAAGATAGAATGTTCCAAAAAGCAAATCTTTCCATTCCTTATTCCTCCTTGTCAAAAATCTTTAAAAGGAATTCATTTTTCTCCTGCATACATCAGGTGTGCAATTATAGTAATCCAAAAATGAAACCGAACACAATAAGCCAGGATTTGATTCCATGAGCATGGACAAGCCATCCATGTTCAAGACATACCGGAGCAGGGTTTGTCCGCATATGCATCAAGCTAAAATATGGAAACGGTGAAGAATAACAAACTCCCGTAATCCCCCTTTAAAAAAGGGGGAAATCCTTCGTTCCCCCTTTCTAAGCTTATCCTTCTTTCCCCCCTTTTTTAAAGGGGGGTTAGGGGGGATTAGAGGGGAACAGGGACACACATTGCTCTTTTTCCAAAGGGATACCTCTTTTTTATGGAACACTATTCTTAGCTTGATGCATATGGGGTTTGTCCGTGCCACCTTATCATGATAATGTCCGGTTTCATCCTTTGAATACTATAGCTAACCGAAGGATTCATGTGCATTAAACTATCGTGATCAACGATTAAAAACGGACAGCATACAGTAGAGACGCAAGATTTTGCAATTGGACAGACGCAATACCTTGCGTCTCTACGTTACCCAATCCCGTAGGGATGTCATGATTATAGAAAAATCAGAAAAAAGTCCTTAAACCCCGAAGGGGTGACATAGGGGAAACCTATATTGAGATGTTATCCCCCTTCAGGCTTTGATGGTGTGGTAATGTTTTTATCTATACATAGCGACATAAGTTTACAACTCCCTGATAACTACATTCGAGGACAAGCCTCTGTCATTCCGGGCTTGACCCGGAATCCAGTATTTTTCTGGATTCCCGATGGAGTTTATCCTCGTGAAAGCGGGGGCGGGAATGACATACTTGTCCCCGCGAAACTTGTCCTCATGGAACTTGTCCTCATGAAAATGGGGAATGGGGAACGGAGATTCGTATCTGATTAATGACGCTGTGTATAACGTCATTCCACCCCTTCGGGGTTATTTATTCGTGGTTGTGCATTATCTATAATCATATCAGCCCTTCGGGCTTGAATTATTATGGTCAATGATTAAAAACCGAACGGCATATGCTGGAGAAGAAGCGTGTGCTGGTCGGGCCGTTTGAAAATACACAACGCAAAAAACCAGGTATTTATATTCAAGGATTTCTGACAAAAGAGTTTGCTATAGTATTTTAAGGATTCCATAACGTTCCCTATACCAGCATACAACCAAAGACTCAACTTGCACCATATTTTATTCGGTTTCATCTATTAAGTACTATAATTCCTGGATAACATGCCGTGTTCTGTGACACACACGGCATGTGCTGAGAAACTTTGTTTCGGGAAACTATACGATTAAGCGCTCTTTGATTTGTAAGAATGCAGCTTTTATACCAAAGAGCCTTTGTCTCTTCCAGCTTCAATACATTCTTCGGATAGAACGGGTATGCGCCTTGTTTGTGCTTCCTTTATTATTCGGTTGAGGGATAACGAGCAAGGAGCATCCTTTCCCAATATCACAAAATCTACAAACGGCACAAAGGCAATTGTTGCCACATCTAAATCTCCACTATTTTTTGCAGAGTAGAAATGGATGGTTGTTATCCCAAAATTCTCAAGTTTTTGTGCCATACCGATGAGTCTCTCAAGACTGCTGATTATCATTGCTGACATAATTTACCTCTTTTCATCCTGTTCTTTTTATCATGTATCAAGTATATTTATAGGGTCTCAGTGTACGAGCAGATACAATAACTGTTGTGGCGTTATGGGCAAGGGCTGAAAAGATAGGGCTTATCATTCCTCCTATACCAAGCACTATCAGGACCGTATTGATTCCTATAATATATCGAAAATTCCTTTGAATACGGGACATGGCATCCTGCGCGATCTTCCTTGCCTCGATAATTCCATCAAGCCCCCTCTCCAGGAGCAAGACATCGCATGTCGCCTTTGCAATATCTGCGCCATGCTTCATAGATATACCAACATCTGCAAGGGAAATAGCAGGAGAGTCATTGATACCGTCTCCAACCATTGCAACTACGTAACCTTTACTTTTTAGGGTTCTCACTACTGCTGTCTTTCCTTCAGGAAGGACTTGTGCATGGTATTCATCTATTCCAAGTTTTTCTGCCACATTCCGTGCGGCAGCCTCATGGTCACCCGTAAGCATAATGATCCGTTCTATCCCCAAATCCTTAAGCATATTGAGAAACATTTGCGAATCTGCTCGTATATGGTCTTCAATAGCTATGATACCTGCAAGCTCATTATCCATAGCTACATAAAGCAATGAATATCCCTTATCCACAAAATCTTTTATTGCAGGTTCTTCACATTCCACATGAATCTTGTTGTCTTCGTGTATAAAATGTTTGCTTCCCACCAGTATCCTTCTCCCTTTAATCTTCGATGCAATACCATGAGCAAGGATATACTCCACTTCCGCATGTTTCTCCTCATGGACAATGCCTTCTTCCTCTGCCTTTTTAACTACAGCAGTAGCTACCGGATGCGGAAAATGTTCTTCCACGCATGCTACATTTTTTAAGAGATATTCCCGGCTAAAACCGCGAAAGGGGAGAAGATCAAAAACCTTTGGTTTTGCCTCGGTAAGGGTTCCTGTTTTATCAAAAACAAAGACATTTGCATCTGCTAGTTTTTCTACAAATTTACCGCCTTTTATGAGAATACCGCGCCTCGATGCAGCTATCATTGCTGACATAATCGTTAACGGCGTTGATAATTTCAGGGCACATGAGTAATCTATTAGCAGTACAGAAACCGCCTTTAATGGATTCCTGGTAAAGAGATAGGTTACTCCACTCAGTAAGAAACTATAAGGAACTATCCTGTTCGCAAGCCCTTCAGCATAGTTTTGCACATCCGCTTTTAGGCCCTCTGATTCCTCAATCACTTTCATTACTTTAGAAACCCTTGTTTCGTCACCAACTCGTATGGCTTGTATTATCAAAGAACCTTCTTCCAGTACAGTACCTGCGTAAACCATCAATCCTGCATTTTTAGGGACAGGAAATGGCTCACCGGTGATCGACGATTGATTTACCAGCGCCACACCCTCCGCAACCATGCCATCCACAGGAATACTGCTCCCTGCTCTTACAACGACAAGATCGCCTGCCATTACCTCTTTTACATGAATCCTTAATTCCCAACCGTTCCTCTTTACCCATGCCCAATCGTCCCGCCATCTGAACATGCTTGCAAGACTCTCCCTTGATTTTTGCCGTATCCTCTCCTCAAGATAGTCGCCAACCTTCAAAAAGAAGGTAATGATACTTGTTGCAAGATAATCTCTTCGGATTAATGATATGCCGATAGCTGTAGAATCAAGGGTATCTACATTTAAGCGCCTGTTCAAAACCGCTCTGAGGCCTTTTTTCAAGATAGGCATGGCGCCATACAAAGCGATTAACGGCGCTAGTACGGGCGGTATAACAGGTCTCACGATGAAGAGAGCCCCCGCCAGTACTACAATCTTTTTTTTCCGTTCAAGCATAGTGTGCTTTGCCTTCTCTTTTCTCTCAAAGGGTATGGGTGTTTCATGTATTGTCTTCAATACGGTATCCCTTACATTCCTGCTGCCATCGTGATGAATAAGCAGACTTCCCGTTCGGTAATGAAAGGATACCTTATGAACTCCCTCAATAGGTGAAAATAGTCCCTCTATCCGGGAATTATCGGGAATATGCCTTTTAGGCAGGGAGAGACATATCTTTACCCTTTGAGGGAGTTCCTGGATAACACGGTAATGCATTACTTCTTTTCTTTCTCCTCTGAGAGTCTTTGAAGTATGTGTTCTATTCTCTCGAGCCGGGTTTCCGTTTCTTGTTTCTCCTTAATTCTTGAAAAAAAATACGTTCCGAGGAACACCGCTGTAGCGCCACTCAAAATATTTAAAACCGAGCCAAAATACATTCCTGTTCTGCCAATAATATGCATATTATACCTCCTCTTTTTTAAGCTTTTGTCTTAAAACCTCTTCTACTTTTTGTTCTACTCTTCTCAGTATCTCTTCCTCCTTTTTCGCTATATGTGCTGTTAATTCAGCTTCCTTTTGATATTCATGTTTTGCTTCTGCTACGATGTCTTCTACATCCTCTTTCACCTTCTCATACTTTGTTGCCAGCCACTCACTAAACGTAAGGCCTTCCTTTACAGCTCCAACTGCTACGGGCCTTATCCTCTTTGAAAACTTACCGAACCCAACAACTGCAAGGGCGCCAAGCGCGCCGCTTCCCAATAACCAAAGACTTCGCTTGCTGATAAAATAGCCGTCTCTCTGTTTTCCTCCTTCATTATGCCGCCTCTCGTTATACTTCCCTTCTTCATTTTTGTTATCTTTATCCCTTCCCTTTCCTTCAACCTTTTCTTCCATAAAGATCTCCTTGTACAGAACTAACCTGATATTACGCCTGCCATTTTGATCCAAAGCAAAGAATCTCACCTGGCGTGTAGAAATTTGGACATCGCAGATTTGCGTGTTTTGCAAACCGTGGTAGATTGTCAGTCGCCGTCAGAAGACAGTTTCTGCCCAGATGTATAGAGATTTCAATCCTGTAGGGCAACCCTTTAGGGTTGCTATCCTGGGTAAGGATTCAGGCGGGAAAGCAAGACTAAAGCCTCGCCCCCACGTCAACTTTTTTCTAAAAACCAAATTATTACGAAATCTTCCCTGTAATTTTCAGTAATTACATGAATTCCTTCCCATAATTCCCTTTATCGCTATTGGGACCAGAATATTTAATGGCTTTGGTAAAAACGCATGTGCAACGGCCTCCACGAACGGATGTTTTGCAACGTTTGCAATATGTATCAATGATCCCCTTGAACCCTTTTTCTCTGTAAATAGCGAACCTTTGGTTACCCTGTTCTCAGAATCCTCACAATCTTTACACTCCTGTATGGTGCGATTAATATATTGTATTAAGGTCTGTCGATCAATTTGTTTTTCATCAAACCTGACCAGGATTCTTCCTGTTCTGTGATTAACAATTACCTCTACCGATCCTTTTAAATAATTTATAATGCATTCCTGCAAATATCTGCAAGCATACATCTTTCCCATGAGATAGGTATTCTCATATCTTATCCTCCCTGGCAGAATACTTAAGGGCGACATTTTACTCTCCTTATACAAGCAAAAATCCTTTTAAACGTATCGCAAATATTGCGCCGCGATAACCTCAAATATAGAAAAAAAGCAACTTTCCTATAAACATTTTATGAATTTCCTATAATACATTCAATGAGTCCCCTCAGTCTGCTTAAAAAAATTTAAGGGGTCAGCAAAGCGACTGAGGGGGCTCTTAAGAAATTAAGTTTTGAACTAATCAATTCAATGATATTTTATTAAGACTCAGTCTCAATAAGATAAATAAAAAAAGATCATATGTCAATATAAAATAAAAAAATCTCACAAACCCATACCTTTGTAATGAGGTAATCTCTATCGTACTGCGAAAGAGATCGTAGAGTATGTCAGAGAAACCTTTGGGGTAAGCTATACCCCAGAAGGAATGGTACATACTCTTCACCGACTGGGATTGTCTATAAAAAGACTACTGCCGTTCCTGGCAAAGCAAACCCACAAACACAACAAGAATTTCTTGCTCAGTATCACACACCACCTCAAAGAAACAAAGTTGCCTTCAGAGAAAATCTTCTTTATCGATGGCGTTCATCCTCACTACAACCCCATGCCTGCTTACTCATGGATAGAGAAGGGACAACCAAAGAACTGCCGAAAGTCGGCAGAAAACGGGTATTTCTTCTGAAAAGGACTCTGAAATTATTTCACCATTATACGACCCCGCATGGGACTTTTTGCACAAGCTCTTTAGCCTTGCAAAGGTGCAAACCGAAAGGCTTACCCTACGGAATTGAAATTCTTAACCAGGAAACGAGGATATATCATGATTCTCATAAGGTATCTATATCAGCCGTTAAAAAATATTTCTTCTACTCCGCTTAAAAGAAAACCTCCCGAATGTCAGGTTTGACACTCCGTAGCATCCGTTGTGGCAATACATCCATGGATATCCAATAAATGCAATAACTCTGGTATTGCTGTAATCTCATTTGACTTATCATTACATTTTCGTTGACCTACTACCATTCCAATTCTCTGCGCCACTCGGTACCGCATAGACAGTTGTAACCCGACAAACAATCACGTTAAGGGAAACCACAAACCCCCTTATCCCTTTTTGCTAACAGAGATAAGGGGGTTTATTTCTTGAGTACCGCTTATTACTCATGAGATAAAAATGGAAAGTACTGATGTCTGTTTCAAATCATGAGAAACTTATGATTACTGTTTTGTCATTGTAATTTCCAGAGGCGAGACGTTCACTTGCTTCATCTGATACGGTTGAATAGAGGTTTTATAACCTTCCTTCGATACCTTCAGGATATACTCGCCAGCCTTTACTTTTTTCAGAACAAATTTTCCTTCCCCATCGGTAATTGTACTATATTTAACCTTATTATTCTCAAGAAGACTTATATGAGCATTGGCTATGAATTGTCCGGTGGAGGAAGTTTCCTGAGCATGAAATTTCACTATCCATCTTTTAATTTTTTTGTATTCACTCAGATTACCAAGATATTGCCACATAGAACCTGTTTGTGGATTAACTTTATTCAGCAAGAGACCATTGGAACTCCCTGGTGCTACCAGACTGGGATCTGTTACCTCGGCATACGTTGTTAAAGGAACATCACCTTGCGGCCCTCCTGGCATGTGACAGGAAATACATTTCTTATCGAAAATTGCTTTTATATCACTGTTATAACTAATTTCTAAAGCATTTGCCGCTTCACTTACCGTACCTGTCAAATCAAGATCTATGCTGCTAATAAAGACCCTTCCTGCTGCGCCTACGACATGGCACCCACCGGCATTACAACTACCATGAGGAGCGCTGAACGGTTTTTTAACCTCACGGCCATGATAAGAAACGATTATGTCGAAAGGAGGTTTTACTTTTTTCTCAGTATAAAAGTTTCCATACTTATCAGATTTTAAAAGTAATTTCACACCATCCGGGTTTACCACCTGTATTGTTGCCCCCGCTCTTGCTCTCCTGCCTTTGGAGTTTGTATAAATCGTGCCTCCAAGATAAAAACGTTCCTCTCCACCGGCGCCATGACAGCCACTTGTTAAACAGTTCTTTCCCGCCATTTCAGCTTCATCCTCATCCTCATCCTCATCACTATCTTGAACAGAAATATTATCACGGGTATCCATTCCTTCATCAGATGAAGATATTTTGCACCAACCTGTAAGAAAAACAGAAATACCTAAAATACAGAGAATAAATTTTAGATACCCTTTCATAATTACACTACTCATAACACTACCCCTCCATAAAAAATCTACTTAAGAAATAAAATACTGCATGATTTCTGCGGGCATAAAACCCGCCCCTGCCAGGTAGGTCAAGGCTTTGACCTTGTTTCCCCACCTTTAAATTTTTCAATATTGCCACGGTTTGAACATACAAAAAATTTATTGGTTTTCATATATCGTATCCTTATTTATAGTATCCAACAGATTAAACCGAACAACATATAATGAAACCAGACAAAATGAGCCAGGATTTCATTATACCATCACGGACAAACAAGTTTGTCCGTGCCACCCTATCTAAAATACTGTTCGGTTTCATCTATTGAGTACTATAACAGTACCTTGAAATATCAGAATATTCACTTATGACAAAGTTTACACTGATTCTTCAAATCAGGAGGTGTAACATGAGGCGCCTCGCCAACCCTGCCAAGGGGATGACAGCCCGATTGTGTACAGTTCCCAATAAATGGCGGGTGCGGTGAATCGATTGCCGAAGGATGCGTTGGACTGGGATGACATACAGTACAGGATAGCATTGATCCGGGAAAATGGCAGTTGAGGCAATGACGGTTTCTCGTACTTACGCCACCCCATGAAGCGGTATGGCTCAAGGGGGTTGTACTCTCATGGCAGCGAACACAAAAATCTTCCTGATGACATACACTGCATTTTTTTCTGTCCCATGACGCAGCAAATCCATGGGTCTTTCTACGCCATGCATTATTGTGGTTTCTGGGCTTTTGATCCTGATGACAGTTGATACACCAGTACAGGTCGCTGTGGCATCGCTTGCAGTACCCCTGGTTGTAATAAAACTCGTCTCCGTGCCTTTGTATCCAATACGCATCATTATGTTTAACCCATCGATCTTCATGGTATAAAGGCATGTGATTCTTTTTTATATTTTTGTGACAAACATCACATGCTGCCTTCTCATCGCCTCTTTCTTTATGACATGGAACACAAGTCCCGTACATATCCGGGATAAGAGCTAAGGTAACAGCTTCACTCTTAAGGATATCCTTGTGACACTGATCACACGCCACCTTATTCTCAAGATGCACCTTGTGCGAAAATTTTATATCCCGGTAACTTTTCGGAATATCATGCTTAACCTTTATTTTCATCCCCGGTCTTGTATGACAGAGCAAACAGGATTTGGGATCTTTGGTATTAAAATCCTCCATATGGCAGGTAAGGCATTTTTCCTTTTTAGGCCATTTGGGTTTGAGATCGTCTTTATACATGTGGCAAAGGTTACAATCCTTTAAACCTCTTTCACTGTGTTTGGCATGGCTGTAATGGATCTTTGATTCTTTACAACCTCCTAATGTTGTAAGAAAGGCAATAGTCATAAAGGAAATGAAAAAAGAAATTTTGTTCATAAATCCATGCTCTATCATTAAAAATTTGTGCTATAAGAAAGGAGTAACTCATGAAATTTTTCCGGGTCTGTGTCGCTCACCTCAGTTAGCCATTTTAAACTTACATCTGACTGCTTTGTTAACGAATATTTGAGTCTCAGATAATATGTCCTCACATTAATCTTTTGTTTCGTATCTGTAAATTCGTTATCCAGAATGGCTGCCAGATTGTTGTTTCCGACAAAATTAAACTTGTAAAGGGAATAGCTCGTGCCGCCGCCAAAATGAAACTTACCAATCTTCTTATCAAAATCGACTCCGAGGTCTGCGCTATGATCCATATCTTCAGAATTCCAATATTCTACAATAAAACTAACTTTAGAATCCTTTAAAAGGACGTTATTTACATCAAATGACAGAAAGGCTCTGTTATAATCATGATTGAAGGTATTTTCATCCTTTTTATCGAGCACATTTCTGTGATCTATACCACCTGAGATCCCAAACTTATCTCCCAAACCTTTGTAACCTGTCAGACTGATGAGTTCAAAAGATTCTAATTTACCCAAAATTTCGAAAAATGGTGAGATAGTATTGCTGTGCTCAGCCAGTGAATGAAAGAACCGGTAATAAGATACCTGTACGCTAGCATCCCAATCGACCTTATCCCAGGACAATTTAACGATAAAATCCTTCGGCGTAGACTCCAGAAGGGTATATCTTCCATAAAAATTAACATCTTCATAAATTTTTTGCCACAGGCTGAGGCTCACCTCATCATCAATAAAATTATCATCAACAATACGAACATAATCCAGGTTTATACGGGTATTTATCAATGGCCTGGCAGCTATTCCGCCTCCAACTACGGTGTCGAAATAGGTGCTACTGTATTGCGAAACTCTAAAACCGCCAAAGGCATAGGTATCAACAGGCCCTATTTGTTGTTCATACTTTGCGCCATCAAATAAAATAGTCTCAACAGAATAGAGATACTGCCGTCCAACACGGAGATTAGACTTGTCAATTACGGGGTTTTTAATATCCGCATACAAATAGTAAAGACGTCCATTGACATTATGGTCATAAGAGTCAAGGATGTCCCTAAACGCCCCGTTTTTCGGCTCATTCCCATCAAGATCTTCTGTTAGTCTTGCAGAACCGGCTATGGTTACTTTTTTATTGTAAAATTCTTTTGTATTAAAACGAAGATATTCAAACATGGTATGATCACTTTGGCCGTCCTCAGACCAACGGCCGTAATATTGAGTCCTGAAATTACCAGAAATGAAATGGTTATAGGTGAGACCACTTGATTCTGTTAACCGTATGATTTCATCACTGGTAGTATTGGCATTGTGCGTTTGAGCAAAAAGAGCAGAAGAAAGCAAAAGAACGACTACAAAAGGAATTATACCTAGTTTTAATTTTGACAGTTTACTTTGCATCTTGAGGTATAGAGATAAATTCATCAGAATTATGGTATATCCTGGCTTACAATCTCATGTAATGGAGAGGAATTTCAAAGTAATTCAGTAGTGGCAAGGCGCGCCTTGCCACTACACGTCTTTGCGATTGAAAAGTTGCCGAAGGCCTATTTATGTTTAAGAATTTCAAAGTTCCATCTTGTTCCCAAACTCTGTTTGGGAACACGCATGTACGGGAAACTCTGTTTCCCGATGAAACTCGAAACGGAGTTTCGAGGCAACTGTGTTTTCAAACAGAGTTTGGGAACAAGATGCTCACACGTCAATTGTACTGAGTTTGATGCGGATAAAATGTCTTTCCCTGATAAACAAATGTACAAATACTTGTGGTCTGGTACTTAATTGTCCATCTTAGTCCCTTTTTGAGGGACCAAGATGGATTCATTCACACAACATGGTAAAGGATAACGTTTATCACTTATGGAGCCTTCGTGATCATCCGTTTGGTCTTATAAGTATAGTCTTTCTTTTCGTTTTGGTTGCCATCTGCGCCAACCCCGGAGGCGTAGAACGTTATGGGGCCGGTAGCAGTTGATGGAGCCTTATATTTGACATACCAGGTCTTTTTTGAGATACCGGTATACGTTTGCTCTACGTATTTATTTTTGTGTATTAACTTAAGCCCCCGGTAATCTTCTGGTGGGATAATTTGTGTGTACAGACTTATATTTTGAAATGAACCGACTCTTTTGCCACTGGCATCAACTGCCGTCATTTCAAAACCATGTTTTTTTGCCGGAGAAACATCGGTAGGATAAGCAAAGGAGACCTTAACCGTAACGTACTGGCCAGGTATATAAGGCGGTGAAGTAATTTTAAATTTGGCGGTTCCTGTATTAACAGCAAAAGAGTTATGACAATCGACTTTACTGCAGGTGCCAGTATCCCCCGGTGCGCCAGTCACATAGGCGACAGGCCCGGCAGCCCCCGCATATACAGCATTTTCTGACAATCTGTTTATACCGATAATACAAAAGGTAAGCGATACAAAACACAACACAGCTTTCTTTACTGGCTTCATGAACAACTACTCCTTTCAATAATGATTTTAAAATATACAAGATATTGTGCCCATGCTTAGGCATACAACTACCTTATTGTCGAGGTCACCTCCCTTCATGAGAAAATTATCGGAATTAAAGATATAGATTATTTCAGTTGCTGTTGTTCTGTTTTGATGTACTTTAAGAGTATCTGTGTTAATAAAATATTATGCATACCGTTTGATTCAATGAGCTCTAATAGATTTTGCCTGTTTGCAATATCGAGTCGGGAAATTGCCTTCTTTTGCAGATCTTTTCCCCCTTCTAACTCTGTTTCCTGTGAATGAGATGAAGCGCTGAACAGAAATTCAGCCACACTATTTACCGTCTTTCTCAAAAGAGGGATATTAATAGAGTCAACCTGATCGCAACTTACCATAGTAACGCGCGTTTCGTTCTTGTAGTATTCTTTGATTTCTTCATCCAGCATCTTTTTCCATGCATCGTATAAGACTCCATAACCGGAACTATGGCATTCTACGCAATAGCCACGCACGGATTTAAACGAAGCTCCATCTGATTCCAGACTATGGCAATCCTTACAGAAAACATCCTTCGACATCCAATCAGGTATTGTTGCATCTATGCTTTGCATGTTTCCATCCATATATTCTTTTACCTCTCCGTGACATTGCAGACAATCCTCATTGCTTGCATCTTCGTGATGGCACTTTATACAGTCCTTACTTTGTATAATCAGCTTACCATGTGTTTTTGCACCAACAGCATCGTTATTGTGACAATAACCGCACTCCAGTCCTTGTTCGGGAGAATGAACCTTATGGAGAAAAACCTCGTCCTGGTACACATGTTTATATCCTGTATAATTCACATGGCACCGGTCGATACAAGAGGTGGTAGTATCCTGATATTCAGATTGCAGTATGTTTTCAAAACCTTCTCTTTCCACGGGTTTTTTTATTTTATCTTCATCATTCTCTTGTAACGAAACAGATGATAAGAGCGATGGGATTTGCGATGATATAAAATAACTATCCCCCAGTGCAGAATGTTGCGACATCATACAACTTATAAAAAAGACATACCGTAAATACATCAAAACCTCCCGTTCCTCACCGTTTTACATGTCAGGGTTTTGTCTTGCTATGTGTATCAACTGCTTAATGCTATAACCCAAAATATCTTTGATATATTTAATATTGTGAGCGCCAAAACTACCGTCTCTTTCGATTAAACGATAATTTGCTTTTGCTTCCTGAACAATATAGTCTGTGTCAGGGTTTTGATATTTTTCAGCTTTTGTTATCAGGGCCTTCAATATATTCATCCTGGACGAGACGAAAAGCTTCTGCTCATGTAATATTTTGTCAAATCCGCTGCCATGACAATTATTACATACCTGGGGGATCACCTTTGTGAATAATGTATCTTTATGGCATGCCGAACAATTTAACGTCGCTACATACATAGGATCTGGCGCCCCTTTTATACCCTTGCCACCGGTTCCCATCATGATCATATTTTGAACCCTGTAAGCCGCGTCTTTAAGCGGTAAATAAGAGTCCTCTTCATAAGCCTTATTATTTCCCTTAATCCAACCATGGGTGATAGGCGTATGGCATGACGCGCAGGCTGTTTTATCCTTAACAATGTGGATGTAATGCATTTTGGATGAATTATCAAAACCATCAACAGCCTTCAGGTGGCATTGATTGCAACTTTTTTTATATACCCTTCCCTGCCCCTGAATGGTTTTAAAATGGCAATCGGAACAACGTACTTTTTCATTTTTTTCATACGAGGTATGGTTGAAAACCTTTCCGTATATCTTTTTTGTTTTTTCTATGTGACTATGGCATAAGGTACAGTCAGAAATAAGTTTCTTATCATGGGTATAAAGAGGTTTCGGGGTATCTATAAAATGACAGATATTACAGGTTTTCGCATCAAGCTCAAAATGCCTTTCTTTACCGAGATTGGCATGACAGGAGGTGCATCGTACCTTGAAATTTTGAGCATATTTGCCTATATGTGTTTTATGCTGAAATGGCGTAATCTTTTTGAATTCAACCGGCTTCGCTTCCAGCTTACTCAATGGATGACAAGATTCTGTCGTACAATATTCATCTCTTATTTCTACATCCATCAAAGCTTCGCTGTTTATCTGACCAAAACCATCAGTTTTGTGCAAATGGCACTTACTACACAGGGTATCCTTTGATAATGATTTTTTGCATGCAATATCAAATGAGATATTGGTATGGCAGGTAATACAGAATTGCGAACGTTTCTGACTCGTCACGGTAATACCCATCACTGCAAAAACAATTACGATGGCAACAAGAGAAGATAGCGCAAGTTTGATCGTATGTCTTTTGTTTAATCTTCTTACTTCGTCAAACATGAGTCTTATCAGTTGCCTCCAAAAATAAAATACACGATGTATTTACGAGAGATAAAAAACTTCTTACGTAATGTTATACATTTATAAGGCACAAATTAATTACCAGGAAAATCGCAATGATAACGACTGCAAACGGAACAGGTTTTTGCCAGAGAGGGTAATTCACTTTACTGTAGCAATCGGTGCAACTGTTCGTTATCTTTATCTTATTGAGAAATAACAGACAATAGCTCCTTACCCTTACAAGGAATGGCCATGAGACTAAAAATAATGCACATAAAGCTAACACAGAAATGAATAAAACTTCGTTATGTATGAGTTTTTTCAAATTATAGAGAGGTAAGAAAAACCACGGGATATGCGCGGGTTTATCAACAAACTGAAATGGTAATGGAAAGAAAATGACCGCAACAAACTCAAGAATAACCAAAAAACAGGAAACTATAATATGCCTGAACATCTCGTTCGGAAAAAACGGCTCCAGCATTTCCGGGCTTCTGCCCTTTGTGTAATCTTTCATTTTAAACACTCCTTTCTGATTAAAATCATAAAATTACAGCGGTTCAGAAATACCTGTATTTCTGATCATGAAAAAATGCAAGCCCATAAACAACCCCATTGCCATCGGAATACCAGCCACATGAATTGCATACAGATAAGATATGGGTATAGCTGAACGTCCATCGCTATTGCTTACTGATAATAAACTTCCTGTATAATACATGAATAAAGTTAATATAAGCAGGCACGACCCTGATACCCAGTGCAACTCCCGCGGGCGCCGGTAAATACCTTTAAAGAGAATACGCAGCATATGGCTAATTACCATACCAATCATAATGTGAGGTCCAACGGCATGGATTCGCTGGATAAACCACCCGTAAGGAACATTATGGCTGATATTTTGAATGCTAGGTACTGCATCTTTTGCGCTGGGAATATAGTGAAACATAAGAAAGACCCCTGTGATTACCTGTATCATAAATGCAACCAATGATAATCCGCCCATACACCCAAACCAGCTCATACTTTTTGGAATTAATCGTCTGGTGATATTTGTTTCAATAATTTCCTGTAAGAAACTTTTGGTAGTAATCTCCTGATTGATTCCTTCTGTTTTTTTATTCATTTTTCAACCCTGTTTCCCATTACAGACATTCCCATAATTTCTTTTCTGAAAAACTTTTCCCGGAGATACAAACAGCTCATATAAAATTACTTCTCAAGCTGCATGATGCTGCTATTGTTTAGCAAGGTATTTGCCAGGAAATTTTTTACGGTGAAAATCTCTGATAAGGATAATGCATAACTGTTGAAAGCATCATCCATTAAAATGAATGCAGGAAATTTATTTTATTATTTTCCTTGTAAGAAATTGAGAGTTTTGTTTCTGTTTTTTTGTATGATATTCATACGGTTTTGATTTGCTAAATTATCGTAAATTGTTTAATTATAAAAACTTATATTTAATCATAATTTATCTTCAAAACGTACATGGTTGTGCTGAATAACATACATTAGCCCGAAGGTACAAACATAAAGCACAAAAGCACAAACCTCAAAAACATCTTCACCTTCTCTCCTTTTTGATATTTCAACGGCCTAATATACGTACACAGAGGGTGGCATGGATAACTTGTTTGTTCATGCCACCCTGACTGAAAACTGCACTACAATTAATGAGCGCTATCGACGGGATTTTTCTGCTGTGGTGTAAGCTGGCTAATCCAGCCTTCTACCTCTGCAGAGAGAACGCCAGTACCAGCCAATTCAACCGTAGGCTGTATCCAACCATCATGGGTTATGGGCAGTGGTTTGATCCCTTGTCCGCCAGTCCCATCAGTTACCCCTGCATCCTTACTTCCATTTGTAAGCAGGATTGTACCTACTACTGCAGCATCAGGACCTTTTCCATCATTGTTGGGATCCGGGTCTATTATGGCCAGAACATTAGCAAATTGGCTTGTTACGTAAGCATAATACCCGCCTCCTAACTTAGCGCCCCAGTTCACCCCATGAGTACCACCAGGAGTTGGCAGGTATGCCACGATCTCATCTGTGATAGTATCAATAATTACCACATAATCAGTTGAATTGCTTTTTGCATTCGGTACCGTGGTGAGCGACAGGATAGCTGTAGCTACAAACCTTTCACCGGAACTTACGGGTGTTTGAATTGGTACCTGTAAGGTATGGAGGATATCCTTTCCCGTCTGCCCATCCGGCGTCACCGTCACTGGTATATTCTTAAGTATCTGCATTGCATCAACATCAATAACCGTTACATAACCGGATACAGCATTGGCAACATACGCTTTGCTTATTCCATTGACATGGCACTCCCCAACAGCAAGTGGCATCTGGATCACACTCCGGGGCGGATCATCGGAATCTTGTATAAATTCCTTCAGGACATTACCCGTAAAGGTATCCAGGATACTGATAGAGCCAGCCACACCCATTCCTTTAAACACATTAGGAACAACCATTCGGTCTCCACGACCGCATGTCAACCAATGACCGTGTGGGTGATTTCTGCTCTCACCGGTAGGCTCTTCATCAATAATCTTCAATCCGTCAACACCATCCTCTACCTTCACAAAATTATTCTCAGCGCTCAGAGGCACGGTTAGTATTCCTCTTTCAGATGAACCAGGTGTAGGAATGGTAACAATGTGGGTAGGCGCTTCACCCACATCGATACTCTGTAAGATTTTACCGGTTTGACGGTCAATTTTGTTAATCCATGTGCCGAACCAGTTCGTATTGTAGACCGTATCTAAGGTAAAATTGGCCCACATATTATGAGGGTTGTTCCATTTACCTCCGGCTGTCAGACCGTTGATTTCCCTCTCCACCGCAAAGGTCTTCGCATCCACTACGGTAATAGTGCCAGGTTTGGGCGTACCTCTTTCATCTCTTTGTTTAGCTACGCGCTCAAATTGGGTATTAATCCATATCTCCCCCACACCCGGGGTTTTGGGAATTACCTGATCGGTTGATTTACGAATATCCCACTTGGCTGCCTTATCTGTATCCGTAGGGGCAACGGGACGAAGAACCGATAGAACGGTATTAGCAGGAAGTGAGGCAGCTCCAAGATGTCCAATGAAAGGTAAAGAATCAGCCGTAACATCAGGGATATTCCCATTGGCATCCTTTACAGCCACGACACCAGTCATATAAGGGTGGACTTTGCAAATAAATACATACACACCCGGTACATCAAAAGTGGCAGAGATCGTTCCGCTTTTCGATTGATCCTGATCTACAATAAGTTTTGAATTCCTGGGTTTAATAAGAAGTGTGACAGTATGCCGGGTGTTGGTGCAGCAACCATCGATCTTAAAGTCAACCCTCTCGCCACGCTTGATAATAGAAACCGGGGTACCGTTATTCCGGCTCTTAAACCAATTGCCTGGATCATCAGTAAGATTCATGATGTCCGCTGAGCCCGCATAGGCAACATGTGTTACATGACAAAACAGTAAAGCAAACAACAGTATTTTTAGCCTTTTCTTCACTTAAGATTACTCCTTTTGTATTAACTTTTTCGAACAACTTATTTTACGTGCAGTAAACCGCCAGCGCCCTTTGGTACTCTGAACAGGGCATGGTCAACAATAGAAAAATCGCCAGTCGCTAATGCCTTGAACTCAAATACTGCGGCAGATCCGGGAGGAATGTAAGCCGTTTCCTCATTTCTTATAAAATCGAGGTGATGGCCAGAATAAAACTTATCGAAGATCTGACCGATAATATGGAAATTTGATCCAATATTTGGACCGCCAGCGACAAAAAAGAGGCGAACTTTATCACCCTGATTCACGGTTATTGCGTTGCCGTATATTGATGGATCCATAAGCGCCTGTGTATGACCATTAAAGGTAAAATAATCGGGATGTTCAGCCAGCGCCTTTTTCTCATTAAGAGAATAACCAGGGATGTTCGGATGATCTTCGATACCCGGTTTAAGATACCATTCACCCTGCCCAATATAGAATTCCTTATCGACCTTTGGGAGACCTCCCCTTGGTTCGACAACAATCAGGCCGTACATCCCATAGGCTACATGCTCCCATGGCATTCCTTCAGCGCCGCAATGGTAGATATATGTCCCTTTTCGCATCGCCTTGAACGTTAAGGTATCAGTCTCCCCAGGCTCAATATCCATTAACATGGCGCCAAAACCGGCATGGAAATCAAGGTTATGTGGTTCCTCGTTATGTAAGTCATTCGTTAGATTAATGACTACCGTATCGCCTTCCATAACTCGTATCATAGGGCCCGGAACAGTTGCTGGTCCTACAGTATCTCCCTCTTTTTGCGCAAAAGTCCAGAACCAGAATTTCTTTCCAGGGGCAAGATCAGCAACAACCTCTTTGGCAACCAAATTTACCGTTACAGTCTTCGGGCAGTACCGCGATATACGGACTGGAATATCAGTAGGGTCCTTGGCGACGTTGCTAATAATATCCACGGCATGTGCTACAACGGTATGGGTAAAGAATATCAACCCATTAAGAAGAGCAATAGCTCCCATTCCCCACACAATTTTCTTATATCGCCGTTCCATTTTTTCAATTCCTCCTTTTCATAAAATTTTAAAGATACTCCTTTAAAAGAAATAAACCACATAGCAACTTAGATTATTTTGAGTCTTAGTCTCAATAAATATATAAAATTTTTTACATTTCAATATCTATGTTGTTACAGAACTAACCTCTATCGGTTTATCCCCGGAACGCATGAATTGCACCTTCTCTCTTCCGGCTACGTTATCAAGCATAAGATTCCGGGCAGCGGCGATACCCATCTCCATCGCTGTATCCATAAAAAGATACCGAAATGTGCCTTGTCTACCGCAGGTAACTATATTTTCATAGGCATCGAGAAAGCTAAAAATTTCCAGCCGGTGTATTCCATAATCGTGACTATAGACAGGATAGCCATGAGTTACCCTTGTTGTAAAATAATCGATGATCTTATCCTGTATATCAATACCTAGCTCGTTTAAATCTCTTATACAGCGTTGTAATAAATCTTCTTTTGAACAATTCCATATTTCATCATGCTCGTTACAGGGAATTTCCAAAAGAACGGAAGTCTTTCCCTCCGGTGCGTTAAAGAGACTTCTCCGTTTTGGCTCCTGGATACGCGTCATGATATATTTACCCTCAGAGACATACATCCAGGTATTTTCACTAATATCGGGAAGATCCACTAAGATATTTACGAAACGAACTGCACGGAACTTTAAGGCATCTGCATGATACAAAACATCTTTCGCAAGATGGCAAGGAAAAGCATGGATAAGATCTGGCAAGGGTATGGTCGAAATAATAGAGTCGCAATTAATCGTCTTTATGCTCCCATGCTGCAGGCAATCTATACCCTCGATATGATTATTATACACTCTTATATGAGAAACCTTTGCGTTCAGAACAATCTTTCCACTTTTTTTCTTAATCTCTTCGCTCATCACGTCAAATATCTGTCCTATGCCTTTTTTGGGATAAAAATAGGTTTGAGCAAAGGTCCGGGGTGTGTCCTTTTTTAACCTGAAGAGGCGAAAAAGTACATCTTTGAGATCCAGAAGTGAAATTCTTTGAGATGCCCAATCTGATGAGATACGTTTTGGTGAGATACCCCATAACTTTTCGGTATAAGGACCAAAAAACAGAGTATACAGAGTTCTTCCAAAGCGGTTGACAATCCAATCCTCAAAGGAGATATCTTTTTTCCGGAAAACAATCTTTAAAAAGGCCGCCATGATATACGTTGTAAGTATCTTAAAATTCGTCCAGACATCCATCTTGAGAACAATATCTTTTATTGATAGTGGATAATGAAAAACCTCTCCCTTTAATAAGATTACACTTTTTCTGTTCGACATCAGGAGTTCGTCACCCATCATCTTACGAATATCACGAACAACCTCTTCATTCCGGGAAATAAAACGATGGCCGCCAAGATCGAATCGGTAACCCTTGTATGCATTCGTGATACATAACCCCCCTGCCATTGGTTCTTTTTCAACTATGGTGACGTCGTGTCCGTATTTAGACAACTCCCATGCAGCGGATAAGCCACAAGGTCCTCCGCCAAGCACCAATATCTTTCTTTTCAACCTTAACACTCCAAACAGTTACTCAATACCGAACGGAATCCTATAGAATTTTATAACCTGGTAAATAAAACCTATTTATACAGCTAAGGTATACACTTCCATTACCCTCCCCATCCCTCCCATGAGGAAGGCAAGAAACTAATCAGTAAGGGGCATGTGGAAACATACCCCTTACGTTAGGAAGACTCCTGAACATTAAAAATACGTTGCAACAGAGAATACAAAGGCGTTGTTACCTACATCAGCCAGATCTTTTTGTTCAACATTAATCTGATAATCCAATTTAAACACCGTATCCTCCGTGTAGCGATAGTTGAGGCCGGGTGTAATACGAGTCCTTAAATGATTAATCCTTTCGCCGCCGGCGATTGCAGATGTTTGCACCTGATCCCATCTTACAACACCGGTGAATGTTGAATTCTCTGTAAAGATTTGCGGCGCCCATGTTCTTAACATAGGAGGCATAAAATGATAACGCCCTTCCACATAGTATCCCCACATGGAATCAGCAATACCGGCAGTTTCAGCAGCAGTATTTGTTTCTATGAAGGCATAAGCCCCTTCACCTACCAGTTCAAAGGCTCCTCTTTGGTATGCAAAATCTATTGCTGAAATGGTTATTTGATTCTCGTTAGCATCGTCATAGCGCTGCGTATAAGCAGAACCACCCAACTCCAGGCCTATAAACGGGCTATATGCAACACGTCCTACAACACCGGGACTTTGGTTCTCATTATCAAACTCAAATCCTCCCCGGGAACCTCTCAACCCATTGCTTAATGCAAAATGCGGCGTGCCATCATCGTCTAAACCATGAAATACACCGTTTGTAACATAGATTTCATAATCCAATTTGCTTAATTCTGATGGATAGAGGCTACCAAAAAAGCCCATCCCTGCATCGGTAAGAGTTGTTGGAATAATAAATTGATTTACCAATGGCCGGTCGGTAAGATCCTGCAAAGGCGAATCATGAACCAGATTAAACTTTCCCAGAGGAGTAAGAAGAAAACCGCCTCTCCAATTAATCCAATCTGTTATCAGGAAATCTATGGTTGCAAACTCCAGAATTACCTCTCCATCCCTGCCACCTCCCACACCACCATGCTCGAATTCTAATTCTGCTGCAAGCTTTACACGATCGGAGATGTCTGAGTATATAAATGGTATAAATCTGTGCTGGTCAAAGCCATGTTTTCCATTACTATTTTCTGATTGCCAGAACTCAAAATCCATATAACCGCCAAGATAGGTATTTCTCCCAAACCTTCTCAAAAATGGCTTTGTATATGGTCCACTAAAGGCCGGACCTAATTTCTTTTTCTCGAGTTCAGCGGTCTTGTCAGCAAAATACGATCTCTCAGCAGGCTCTTCTGCATAAGGAACTTCCGGATACGTAGTTCCTCTCTGGACGTCTTCCTTTAACGAAGCAATCTCCTGATCCTTTTGGGTATCTTTTGCCTTTAACGATTCAATCTCCTTTTCTTTTTGAGCATCTCTTTCAACTTGTTGCTTGAGCAAGTCTTTTAATTCTGTCAATTCCCTTTCCAGTTTATCAACTTTGTCACTTAAAGCCTCTGTTTCTGCAGATTCTGCAAAGACATCTGCAACAGATAAAGCTACAAACAAAGGTACTGCCATAAACATCAAATAACGAATATACCGCACAATTGCCCTCCTTATAGAAAGTAAATGAGACTCATTCTCAAAACGAGAGGCGACATTATATAAAATATAAAAAGACATTGTCAAGAAATATTTTAACAAGAGGCTTTTTGCTCATAATCAGGGAATTCGCTCTTTGATTTTTCTGACTTCTCATTTAGAAGAAATAAGCTTTGAATACAATATCCCCCGGCAGATCCCTCCGTCTAATCCAGTCAAGATACACACATAGGCTTGAATTTGCTCAATGGGCTGGCGAACACAAGCAGATCGGGTCAAATGAATCCCTACAATCAGTTTTGAATCTTATTTTGTATGATCTATAATCGCAGATTTTTAATAATGTTCTCAAATTTGTAAGACATTTACAGTTTTTTGCCTAATTGAAATTGCTTGCTGAGTTCCTTCAGCATGAATTGCAATAACACTCATAAAATTTCAGAATTATGGTATATCCTGGTTTACAATCTCATGGAATGGAGAGGAATTTCAAAGCGATTCTGTAGTGGCAAGGCGTGCCTTGCCACTACACGTCTTTACGATTGAAAAGTCACCGAAGACCTCATTAAATGTATAGGAATTTCAATTGTGTAGGGCAACCCTTTTGGATTGTTATCCTCGGTGCACTTGTTCAGACGGGGAGGCAAGGCTGAACAGGCTGTCCGAGAATGCTTTCACACGACAAATCCTATACTATATGTTGATAAAATATTAGCACGACAACAATATTTAGTATGGCATTTGTGGGTCGATTGAATTCTCGGACAACTTGTTTAGCCTTGCCAGGCAACCCTAAAGGGGTTACCCGACGGAATTAAAATTCCTCAACAGCAAACCAGGATAGACCATAACTCGTAACACTTTCGTTTTTTGAAAAAAAACCCCATAGGGGTGAAATGTTTCTAGAAACAGGTGACATACAAAACCTTAGCTCCATCGGGGCCTCCAGCGGGTTCAGGTTTGCAACCTGAACCCATGTTTTAACAGCACCATGTTATAGAGATGGCAAATTGAGATGTATGTTAGAAAATACGCTCTATGTCTGGTATACAAATTGATACGCGAAGGCTCCTAAAGATTACCGGTAAGTTGTCTATAAAAATTGAGAATAAGGTTAAAGTCAAGTCAGGACTACAAATATAGGGTTCAGGTTACAAACCTGAACCCGCCCAAGGTTATCTATAGACAAAACTTTTGAAAAAATAATGCACAAATAATGCCTTCAATAATTTTACCGGAGTAACAGGAAACCCGATTTCTTCCAGCTCAACCTTATAATAATTCCAAAATTCTTTTCTCTTCTTTCTCTTGGAAAAAAAACTTTTCATAAAAAATCTGTAATACTTCATTCTCCACTTCCTAAGTGTTTTTTTGTATTCTTCTTCATGTAAGCAGAGAGAACCATATTTTTTCAGGATAATAAGGTTTCCTAAAAAAGATGTGTTAAATTCCCCTACAGACGAAGTTATCGTCCTGTTATGTCTCCTCGTAAACGAAAGGACTTGATGTACAAAACCAAAATCATAGCTCTGCAGAACATCAAAGCAAGCCTCTTTATCAGCATGGAAATTATTTTCATTATAAAAGAATTTACGACTTCTCATAGCATCAGACCGTATTAATGTTGTTGTTGGTGAACCAAAAACACATCGGGCGCCAAGTATGATAGACCTGCATATTTCCCGTCCTGATATAACCGTGACGGTATAGGGAATTCCATCACAATTTACCTTAACGTTGTCGAGGCGATAAGACCCTACAACACCTATAGAAGGATGCTTTTCGGCAAGCTCTACCATTTTTGTTAAACACTCCGGAAATATCCAATCATCAGCATGTACTGCTTTGCAATATTTACTCTCATGAGATATAAGACGAAATGCGTGGTTGTGATTCTGAAGAACATTTAAAAAGTGGTCATTATTATAAATATGTATTCGTTTATCTTTTTTTGAATAATCATGTGCTATAGCTAAGGTATGATCTGTACTCTGATTATTTACAATGAGATATTCCCAATTCTGGTATGTTTGTGCTAATACACTTTCAATACATTCCGCTAAATACTTTTCACCGTTATGTACAGGTGTTACTACACTGACTAAAGGTTGTTCTGTTAAGTCCATACATCAACTCCTACTCTGACGGACTATCACAAACAGTTATGGTCGGTTACAGGTCGAACAGTGTTTTACCTGGAGAGGAACTTTCACTTCTCTGGCAGCACGTAATCTCAGGCACGCCAGGGGTGAACACAAGTTTTCACAAGGACAAGTTTTGCGGGAATGACAAGTGAAACATGGGGAGATTTGGCACACTATGGGTGTAAGAAGAGTGTAGGTTTGAATCTAAGATGACCCTTTATGTCATTCTCGAATGGATTTATCCGGAATCCTGGTATTTGAAAGAAAATCAGGAAAGGATATCAGATCCCCACCCATTTCTATCCATGAGGACAAGTTACGTGTAAATGACACAAAAATGACACACATGGCTTGGTTTTATTGACACACCTATGTCACATGAGTAAAAGGGTTGTGTAACACAGAGACACAACCCTTTTTATATAAATATAGTATTACTGTGGATAACCATTATTCAATTATAGGCACAAATTCACCGAGAACACTACCTTCGTTATTATACACAGTTGGCATGTAAAATGTATTTTCTGCAGCCTGATCTATCCTTTGATTGCATTTCTGACATCTTCTGTTGTGAGGGCCCCGGCTAACAAATTTTTTACCGCACATAAGGCAAGACCTTTCAGCCTTATCTGTACAAATATTTTTGAGGGAGAGGTTTTTTTCGTTATATCTTTTCATAACTTTACGTCTGGGTCTTTCCTTTTGCTGTACGCTCATCTTCTGCCTCCTAGATAAGGTTAACAAAATAAATTACTACTATTTAAAAAAACAAAACTCTATAATACAATTGTTCCAAATATTTTAATTATTCTTGACATAAGGACTTTTATTTACCTACTCTATAAAACTGCTACAGTATTGTATAAATTAGCAATAGAAGCTCTTTATAAATCTTTATAATATTATTTTTTCTTGTATTTCAATATATACGGCGTATAATATTAAGTCTTAAGTGACTCATTCTTAAATAACGGGGCGTAGCGCAGTTTGGCTAGCGCGCCTGCCTTGGGAGCAGGAGGTCGGAGGTTCAAATCCTCTCGCCCCGACCAACCAACATAATCATCTATACGTTAGGTTCTTCCTCTTTCAATAGACGGCAGAATACCTACGGGAAAGTCAATGATAAATCCTGACAGATACTGTATGAAACATGGAGAAAAATGTATCGCATTTTATTGAAGTGTTCTTATAGAAAAAGACATGCCAAATGCATACGCGGAATGTAAAATAATTATATATTTCTTTAGTAGTAAACCTCTATCAGTTTTTTAAATATTCACAATCACTGAGAATACATCATCTTACAGTCAGTATTTAAAGTGATAACATAAAGAATAACTTTAAAAAATTATCTTAATAGCAAGTGAAATTAAAAAAGAATTGAAGCATACAACAGGAAATTATCAAAATCAGGCAAGAATAAGTGTGACATGACACAAAACTGTGACACTACAGAAGTGTGACATGACACAGTATAGAGAAAAAAATTAAAGACAAGAGGAATGAAATGAGATAGATTAGTTGGAAGGGTTTTTTAGAATAATGCTTTCATTTATTTTGGCTTTTTAGAGATTCCCTTCTTTTTTTTCGTTGCTTTCACTAAAGGCTTTTTTGCTGTTTTTTTCGGTTTTGTTATAGGTAATGGACTACAGAGCAGTTCCCGTTTGGGAGCAAGACGACCGCAAGAATTACACGCATACTTTAAATTAACAAGCTTAGGCGCACATACATGCCTTGGGTCATCTGTAAGCGTACCACAAAATTTACAAGCAATAACCTTTTTGGCAGGTATCGGCTTACATAGATGGCCCTTATCTGTTGTTACTGAACCACACGTCCCACAACTATAAATAGTACCCATAATATAGTTTACCTTTCTATCTAATATTCCTAAAGGTTATAGAATATAAAATTACTTTAAATACCTCTTCAAAAAGATTCTGAAAATAGGTTTGCTTTGAGGAAAAGTATATGCAGATATCTTGTGATGCTTGATGAAATGGGCTTATTGGCATTATATTCATCTTTCATAAATGTACCCCCAAGGGGATTTGAACCCCTGTCTCCAGGCTGAGAACCTGGCATCCTGGGCCACTAGACGATGGGGGCTTTAAAGATGTAACAAAAACAGCTAATAGAGGTTACTATATTTATTTTATAATGTCAATAAAATTCAACTCTATTTATGATTATTGCTTATTAATAAAAACCCTTTCTCCGGTCTTTGTTATAGTAATCTTCCCAAAATCTTCCATTTTATTTAATTCACTGGTAGTAAAAACAGGACCATCAACGCAGACTCGTTGCCCACTGCAATCGCACTGACCACATACACCAAAACCGCATTTCATGTATCGGTCAAGAGATACTTCGCAATCAATATCATACTTTTTGCATAATTCAACCACCTTGTACAACATCGGCTCAGGACCACACGTATACACCTTTTGAAAATGCTGTTTTTTTATTATTTCATCAAGAAGGTCAACTGTTGTTCCCTTGAATCCCATAGTGCCATCTTCGGTACATAATCTCATATTCTTGAAGCGTTTTTGATAGAGTATTTCTGAGGAATTTCTCGCCCCCTGTATAATGGTTATATCAGGTAATGTATCAATAACAGTTGCCAAAGATGCCATCCCTATCCCTCCCCCTACAACACACGAATTTATTTGTAAATTGAATCCTTTACCATAAGGACCGCGTATACCAATACGGTCTCCTGCCTTTTTACTATGGAATACCCTGGTAAATGGACCCTTTTTTAGCACAGAAATACCCAGAAGGTTTTCTTGAATGTAGGATATGGTAAAGGGCTTTTCATCCAAAAGAGGTATCCATACCATAACAAACTGTCCCGGATTGAAATGTATCTTTCGTTCAAAAAAGAATGTTTTAACATTCGGGGATTCTTCCCGGATATCGCAAATCTTTACCATAATTGGTTGCTCAATCATGTGCAGCGCCCACAATCTTGTTGATATCATCGATACTGTTTTCCTGCATCCACAGAATCATCTCTTCACATACTTTCTTAAAAACATCGATACCCCGGTAATAAACACCCGTTCCAATTCCTACAGCAGATGCCCCGGCCATCATCATTTCTATAGCGTGTCGTCCCGTTGAAACCCCCCCTACTCCGATAACGGGAATTTTTATAGCCTTGTATAAGTCATATATGCATCTTACAGCAATAGGCCTTAAGGCATCGCCGGTAACGCCTCCTACTTGAAAACTTAAAATGGGCTTTTGAGCCTCTATATTAATAATCATTCCAGGCCCCATTGAATTGACCGCCGTAATAGCATTAGCCCCTGCATCTTCCGCAGCTTTTGCAACGGTACAGATTTCAGAGATATTGGGAGATAATTTAATAAATATCGGCAAGCTGGTAACCCTCCTTACCTCAGAAGTGATGTCGAAGGTGGCTTGAGGAGTTCCCTGACCTGCAAGAAGTCCAAATCCCGGAGTATGCGGGCAGGAGAGTGGTATTTCTATTGCCGAAAATTCTGTACCGGAAAGACCTTCGATAACCCGCACGAAATCATCTTTATGCGTACCTACAACACTCGCAATCACGGGTACGCCTACATCCTGAAGATTGATAAATTCCCTGGCAGCTTTATCAACGCCTGGATTAGAATAACCTACTGCATTCAGCATTCCTGCTTCAAATGTGATAACCGTAGGGTTTTTATGTCCCTCCCTTGGCTCTCTGCTGATAGATTTGATAGTTACCGCCCCTGCGCCATTCTCTGCTACTCTTTTTAGTAATGCCCGCGTAGTACCTAAAATTCCCGATGCCGAGATGGTAGGGTTGTTTAATTTGATATTGCATAGAGTAACTGATACGTTTACTTTCGACATGAGATTGAGTATTATAATAACAATAAGAAAAATGTAAAAATAATTTTTATACAAGATTTTAAAAGATTTGTCATTGACAATCAAGTAAATGAATATAAATATGATAGAAAGAATTCTTTATACAAAAAACAATGGGATGGAAATTAACCGTTTATGAAAATTCTCGGAATTGATCCAGGAACACGTATTGCCGGTTATGGCTTAATAGAAAAGAGAGGCCCAGGGATAACGGTCATAGAGTATGGTTCTATTAAAACTGATAAAAGCCATAATTTCCCACAACGCCTTAAGTTTATCCATTATAAAATCATGGATATTATTTCTAAACACCAACCAGATCAAATGGCTACCGAAGAAATTTTTTATGGCAAAAATATAAAGTCCGCAATAAAGATTGGCGAAGGGAGAGGTATTGTCTTCTTATGTGCTGCATTGGCAGACATCCCTATTACAGAGTACGCAGCAACGGTTGTCAAAAAAGCGGTCGTAGGTAACGGAAATGCACACAAAGGTCAGGTGCAGGAAATGGTAAAAATCATTCTTGGCCTGTCTGAAATCCCAAAACCTGATGATGCTTCGGATGCACTTGCTATCGCAATTTGTCATAGCCATAATGTAGCCCAAATTTTACAACAGGACACAGATGAACGCAGGTAAGTACAGATACATACAAAAAAATTTATCAGGTAACTCACCTAATAGATGATTATAGCATCCAAGAGATGAAACCGAACAAAATATAGTGTATGAGTCTTTGGTTGTATGCTGGTGTAGGGAACGTTACGGAATCTCTCAACATGTCATTGCAAGGGTTTTTTCCGAAGCAATCTCTTCTGAAACTTGCAAAGGATTGCTTCGGACAAGACCCTCGCAATGACTGAAGGGGTAGTCTTTCCTCTGTTGAGGATATGTTCGGTTTCATCCTTGAAGTACTATAACAGCACACTTCTCTCCTGCTGAAAAATCTGTGTTTTTTTATCTGTGTTCTTCTGTGTCCAACTGCAATTTTAGCTATAACACTTTTTACCAGAAATAAACGACAAAAAGCCCTGTGTTTAGGCTTGACACAAGGGCCTCTTTTGCTATAATCCAATTTCTTTTTATCTTGTTTTTTCCGATATCATTCACCCTTTTTACGAGTATAATAGTACATGGAAAATGCCATACGCAAGGCAAGTATACTGATAGAGGCCACTCCGTATATACGATCTTTTAAAGATAAAATTGTAGTCATTAAGTTTGGTGGGGGAGCAATGTCCAGCGATGAAGTGCTGACAAATGTACTCCAGGATATTGTGTTTATGAAAACCGTTGGCATTATACCCATACTGGTTCATGGTGGCGGCCCTCATATTACCCAGGAAATGACAAGAAGGGGCTTGAGTCCAAAATTTATTGAGGGACATAGAATTACCGACGTTGAGACCTTAGAAATAGCAAAAGATATCCTCATAAATCAAATAAGCGCTTCTATCGTAAAGAAAATCTCTGAATTAGGTAATGAGGCGACCTGCATTTGGGAAAATGGATATTGTCCAATAAAGGCAGAGAAATATTATATCGAAACAAAAGCACAGGATGGCTCGTTCAAAAGATTAGATATTGGCTTTGTAGGTAAGGTAACATCGATCGACAAAGATAGATTCTTAAGTTTATGTAATACACGCACAATTCCCATTGTTCCTCCTATTGCAAAAGGAACAAATGGAAATGCCTATAATGTAAATGCAGATAATGTGGCGGCATTTATCGCAGAATCACTTAGGGCAGAAAAACTGGTCTTTCTCTCGAATACCCATGGCATTATGACAAGGCCGGGCGATGAAACTTCATTGGCTTCTACACTGCATGAGAATGAAGTTCATGAGCTTATTGATAAAAAGATAATTAGTGGTGGTATGCTTCCTAAGGCGTTAGCATGCATTAGTGCGGTTAAAGCGGGAGTGAAAAAAGCACACATCATTAATGGATTAATTCCACATGCGCTTTTATTGGAAATTTTTACTGATAAAGGCGTTGGAACGCAAATTATTGTATAGATTCAAAGAGAAATGTAACGAAATGTTATCTTGTAAATCAAACACAAGGGCTTTCTTGCAGGAGATGATCTCCGGATACTATCGGATCATAGTAGGGGCGAACCTTGTGTTCGCCCACCCTTTGCGCAAATCCTAAAGCCTCTGCACTTTTCCATAATCAGGGCGAACACAACAGGCTGTCCGGGAATGCTTTCACACGGCAAATTCTATACTATATGCTGACAAAATATTAGCATGATAACAATATTTAGTATGGCATTTGTGGGTCGATTGGATTCTCGGACAGCCTGACAAGGTTCGCCCCTACCTCTATTTTGCGCCGTATTTTGAGTAGTTACAAATTTTCTAACCAGCAAGATTATGGAATTATGGAATTAATTCTTATCTCGTAACAATCCTCATAAAGAAAGGATATGGATGGTTCAAAAATGCGCCCTGCTTTCCATTCTATCAACTACCCTGTTTTTTGCGTTATCGTATATACATGCAGAAGACTTTGATCCAGATATAAACTTTTGGCCAATTTTTTATTATAATAAAGATACGGATACAGGTGAAAAGGAGGTTGAGGTATTCTATCCCATCATCGGTTGGCACAAGGATAAGAATACACAGGTATTCTGCTTTAGACCTGTCTACAGTGTAAAAAAAATACCGAAAGAAAAGTATAAGAAATCAGAGTTTCTCTGGCCTCTCAAATATACCATACACGCCGGTAACAGGACTTATACAAAGTCCTTTCCATTCTATTCATATACAAAAGACACCAGCGGTGAGATCCCGGAAAAGGACAGGACCTTTTTCCCTATCTTTTTTAGCAGAACTCAAAACGGGAAGGACTTTGCCATATTTCCCTTTTATGGCACATTTCACCATCGATTTAATCGCGATAAGATACAATTTATCTTGTGGCCTATCTATACAGAGGTTATAAAAGGTGATCGCCATTCGTGGAACATCATCTGGCCAATTTTTAATTATTCTAAATCCACAAAAGGCGATGAGTACGGTTATAAAGTATGGCCTTTTTATGGAAAACACGAGAAGGAAAGATCGTTTGAAAAGGGCTTTATCATGTGGCCACTGTACACGTATGTCAATGCAGAGATAGAAAACGTTGGAAGATATAAAGGATGGGGTACTATTCCGTTCTACATTTCAGAAAAATCTCCTGTATCTGATTCCCAATCAATTTTATGGCCACTCTTTAATCATGTAAATGACAAGCAAAGAGGGCTTGAACGATGGGATTATCCGTTTCCCATTGCGACAAGGATAAAGGGTAAGGAAAGGAATAAAAATACCTTCTTGCCATTTTGGAATATTGACCGCAAACGTAATTCAGAAACCGTATCTTTTGCTTATCCCTTGTTCTGGTTACTTCACTATAAAACGGGTAATTCAAGGAAAACAGACACCGTGCGATTTTTGCCTTTTTACTGGAAACGTGATGAATATCTGATTCATGAGGGAAAATACACCAGACTAAGACAAATCTGGCCTTTTTATAAACGGGAAAAAGAGCCTGATCATTCCACAAATTTTGAAGTATTCTCTCTCTATCCATTCTTAGATGATGAATCATGGGAAAGAAACTGGAAACCGTTCTTTCATATGTATGAACGGAGAAATGATAAGGCATCCAGGAGAAAAACAACACGCCTGTTGTGGAGGCTCTATCATACAGAAAACAGTGAGCGACTTTCCTATCTGGAGATGGCGCCCTTTTTCTCTCTCTATAAAAATAAAAATAACAACATTACCTGTTTCTCTCTCTTCTGTAATATCTTTCAATATAAGAAAAAAGAAACAGACCGATATATTAAGCTGTTGTATCTCATAAAAATACCTTTGACTCTTACGGCGAAAAATGAGAAGGTAACCATAGAACAATAAGGAAGAAGATTTTCGATAAAGAGGAATTTTCATATCATGGCAAATCCAATAGCATATATAGGGATAAAAGCGCTTACCTTATTTCAATTGACAGGTGAATTACTCCAACTTTTCGCCAGCACCATCTATTGGTCTAAACATACCTTCAGGAATGTAGACAAAATTTTCCACTTTATGGTGAAAATGGGGGTTAACACGTTACCAATCGCCACGTTTACTTCGCTCTTTGTGGGAATGGTTATGGTGCTTCAAACTGGTTATACTCTGGAAAAATTCGGCATGGCAGAATCACTGGGCGCCATCGTCCCTATTGCAATGGCAAGGGAATTAGGGCCGGTACTCACAGCGCTCTTACTCGCGGGCAGGATTGGCGCTGCAATTACCGCTGAAATCGGCACCATGACGGTATCAGAAGAGGTAGACGCACTGAAGACCTTGGGCATTAATCCGGTAAGATATCTCGCAATGCCCCGTTTCCTGGCTTGTTTATGTATGCTACCTGTTCTCGTTATATACGCAGATGTGATAGGTATTCTGGGCGGCGCATCTGTAGCTGCGACCTATTTCCACATCCCTACAAAAATATATTTTGATCGTATGGCAGAAAGCCTGCAATTTATTGATATTATTAAGGGGCTGACAAAGGCAGCGGTTTTTGGCGCTACGATAGCCATTGTGGGATGCCGTTATGGTTTGGAGGCTAAAGGAGGGGCTGCGGGTGTGGGTGAAGCAACAACGAGATCCGTGGTCTGTTCATTTATTACCATATATATATTGAATTATTTTATCACAAGATTATGGCTGTAAACGCTATTGAAATCGATATACAGAAACTCAGTAAATCCTTTCGCAACTTTCAGGTATTAAAGGATCTCGATTTACAGATACGGGCAAGTGAGACGACGGTAATTATGGGTGGCAGTGGAACAGGAAAAAGCGTCCTGCTAAAACACATGATTGGATTAATCAGTCCGGATTCCGGCAAGATATTCGTACGGGGTGTAGATATTACAACACAAAAAGGCCCTGCGTTAGATACCATCAGAAGCCGGTTCGCTATGGTATTTCAATCTGCTGCATTACTAAATTCACTTACCGTTGCTGAAAATGTTGGATTAGGACTCAAAGAACAACACCGATTTTCAAAAAAGGAAATTAACGAGATTGTTATAGAAAAATTAAAACTCGTAAAAATGGAACATAAATATAACAGTTTGCCGGGAGAACTCAGCGGAGGAATGAAAAAAAGGGTTGGCATTGCCCGCGCCCTCGCTATGAGTCCGGAGGTTGTGCTGTATGATGAGCCAACAGCTGGTCTTGACCCGATTATGGCCGGAAATATTGATGAGCTTATCCTCGAATTAAAACAGAAATTTAAGATGACCGCAGTTGTTGTGACCCACGATATGCAATCGGCGTTTTATATTGGTGATCACATTTGCATGCTTTATCAGGGAAAAATCATTGAGGAAGGCAGTCCGGAATCTATCAGGCACAGTAGCAACGATTACGTTATTCAATTTATTACCCGACATAAAAGTGTACAAACATAAACAATTGAAAATGTAGGGCAAGGCTTTACAGGTTGTCCGAGAATGCAATTGTAGTCTTTAGTATATACTATATATTGTTTAAATTCTAACGATTGATCAATATACAGTATAGCTTTTGACCTGCAAAGTAATTCTCGGACAGCCTGTTTAGCCTTGCTCCCCATATGCATCAAGCTAAAATGGGTAAACGGTGAAGAATAACAAACTACCCGTAATCCCCATACGCATCAAGCTAAGCTCAGTGGCTCGTTGGCTCGTTCCCAAACTCTGTTTGGGAACGCAATTGCCTCGAAACTCTGTTTCGAGTAGGGACAGGTTTGAAACCTGCCTCTCCTGAAGAATCATACACACTATCACTCAGGTTTATCACGGTAGAACAGGCAAGATGCCTGCTCTACTATTGATTCGAGAAACAGAGTTTCTCGTACATGTGTGTTCCCAAACCATGTCCTCATGGAAATGGGGAAGAGTTTGGGAACAAGCTGTCGGCGCTTAGCTTGATGCGTATACCCGTAATCCCCCTTGATCCCCCTTTAAAAAAGGGGGAAATCCCTCGTTCCCCCTTTTTTAAAGGGGGGTTAGGGGGGATTAGAGGGGAACATGGACACACATTGCTCTTTCTCCAGGGGGATAACTTCCTTTCTCATGGAATATTCTTAGCTTGATGCATATAGCCTTGCTCCCCCGCCAGAATATGTTATCGGGGGGCAGCAACCTGAGAGGATTTCCTACAGAATATTCTTTGCAGAAACAAACCTTGTGTTTATCCTGAAAAAGACAAAAATCCTATGAGGACATATCTTTCATTATTACCTTTAAACTTTGGAGGAATGTACTATGAAATCAACATCAATCTCCGCTACTAAGGTAGGCATATTCTTTATCATTGGCATAGCGATACTCGCTCTTTTAACCTTTCGCCTGGAGACATTCAGGAAATGGGGCAACTACTACGATCTTATAGCCTATTTCAAAGAAGCCAGAGGTTTAGAGGCTCAAAATGATGTTACCCTGGCAGGCACAAAGGTTGGGTATGTGAAAAGTGTTATGGTTGAAGGCGATATGATTAAGGTCATCATATCTATTCAAGAAGATATCGTAGTCAGGAAAGGATCGGAAGCGTCAATTATCTCCGATTTCTTACTCGGAAAAAGCCATGTAAACATTACCCTTGCATCGGTCTCTAATCCAGCATATAATGCTGCTGAAATAATAAAAACTATTGAATCACCGAGCCTTACTGATATGTTAGCGAAAGTGGATAGCGCACTGGCAAGTGTGCAAAACATTTCTGCATCCTTTGAAGGAACCAAAGAAGTCTTTGATTCATTCAAGGTCACCGGAAAATCATTGGATAAAGCGAACATTAAATTGAATAAACTGCTGGATTCAACACTTGCTATTACCGAGAAAATTAATTCAGGACAAGGGACATTAGGTAAACTAATCGTTGACAAAACATTAAGTAACAAAATGGAAGCTATTGTGGATACTACTCAAAGGGTGCTTGCAAATAATGAACAAAATATCAATACTACACTTTCAGGACTTTCTGAGACTTCGGAAAGTGTAAAGAATCTCCTTAAAAAGATAGAGCGGGGCGAAGGTTCCTTATCTAAAATGATTACCAATGATGAATTGTATGTAGAAGTAAAAAAGTTATTGAGTGATATGAGGGAAACAATACAAAGCTATCGCGAGCAAATTCCCGTTGGCGCCTTTGGAAGTATTGTTTTCAGCGCCTTTTAATAGCGTATATATTTCTATAAGACTATTGTATCTCATAATGAATATTGTATAATTGTACCGTTGGGGATTGAAACCCATTGAAAACTTCAATCCCCTTTTCATTTTCGAGGGAATGTAAAGAATAAAACATGAACACACAAGAGATAAAAGAAGTGTATGACAAGTACGTTATTCCGAATTATATTCGGAACCCTATTCTCTTAGAGAAAGGGAGCGGTGTCGATGTGTGGGATGCAGAAGGCAAACGTTACCTTGACCTCTTTTCAGGCTGGGCAGTAAGCTTACTTGGTCATTGCCACCCTCATGTTGTAGAGGCTATTCAACGCCAGGCTGCCAAATTACAACATGCCCCGAATATTTATTATACGGAGCCACAGGGTTCACTGGCAAAGCACATATCAGAAAAATCTTTTGGAGGGCAGTGCTTCTTTTGCAACAGCGGAGCTGAAGCAAATGAGGCAGCAATTAAACTTGCCCGTATCCATAATTCTCATACAGGAAAATATAAAATAATTACGTTTACCGATTCATTTCACGGCAGGACAATCGCTACGGTTACCGCAACCGCACAGCCGAAGTATCATAAGGGCTTTGCGCCACTCGTCGAAGGATTTTCCTATGTTCCTTTTAATGATCTGGAAGCATTAAAAAAATCAATAGATGATAAGACCTGTGCCATTATGCTGGAACCGATTCAGGGTGAAGGCGGAATTAATATCGCTACCAGAGATTTTCTGCAAGGTGTAAGAAAACTGTGTGACGAGAAAGGATTGTTGCTTATCCTTGATGAGGTACAATGTGGTATGGGCAGGACGGGAAAATATTTTGCCTATCAGCATTACGGCATAGAACCGGATATTATGTCGCTGGCAAAGGCGCTTGGCGGCGGTGTAGCCATTGGAGCTATGGTAGCCAGAAAAGAGATTGCAAAAAGTCTTGTCCCGGGCAGCCATGCTTCTACGTTTGGGGGAAATCCGCTGGCATGCGCAGCAGCAATAGCAGTGTTTGAAACAATAGAAAAAGAAAACTTGCTCAATAATGCAAAAGAAATGGGAAGCTATTCCACAGAGCAATTAAAATCCCTGCAAAAGACGCAGGAAATTATCCGTGAAGTTCGCGGTATAGGTCTCATGATCGGAATTGAACTTACGGTGAATGGCGCAGAACTCATTAAAAAATGCATCCAGGCAGGTTTGTTCCTCAATTGTACCCATGATAAAGTTATTCGGTTTATGCCGCCACTTAACGTTAGAAAACAGCATATTGATGAAGGGCTAAATATTTTAAAAACGGTTCTTCCTAAACCTTAATTTAGTGAGAGAATATCCATGAAATGTAAGGATTTAATTTCAATCGCAGAACTTTCACCATCCGATATTGAGGAAATATTTAGCGTTACCAGAGAGTTAAAAGAATGGCACAGTAAGGGGTATGATGAAAAGTGCCTGAGTGGAAAAACCCTGGGGATGATTTTCGAAAAGAGTTCCATGCGCACGCGCGTTTCTTTTGAAGTGGCAATGGTACAACTCGGTGGTCATCCTATCTATCTGACCCAAAATGATATCAATCTGGGAAAAAGGGAGACGGTAAAAGACGGCGCCAGGGTGCTATCACGATATGTAGATGGCATTGTTATCCGCACCTTTAGTCAGGAAGTAATTCAGGAACTTGCCCGGTATGCTACCGTACCTGTTATTAATGCTTTATCGGATTATCTTCATCCATGCCAGGCGCTCAGCGACCTGTATACTATTCAGGAGAAATTTGGCGCCTATACCAATATAAAGATAGTCTTTATCGGGGATGGGAATAATGTTGCACGCTCTCTGGCGCAGATCTGTGCAAAGCTTGACATCCCATTCCATATTGCCTCTCCAAAAGGATATGAACTTACACCAGATTTTACCTCTAAAGTGAAACAGATGACAGATAGGAGCGATATACTGCATCTCTACCAGAACCCCAAAGAAGCTGCTGAGAATGCGAATATACTCTATACAGATACCTGGGTTAGCATGGGGCAAGAGGCCGAAGCGCAAATACGAAAACAAGCCTTTAAGGGCTTTCAAATCAATAGCGACCTTTTAAAGGTGGCAAAAGACGATGTCAAGGTAATGCATTGCCTGCCAGCTCATCGGGGAGAAGAAATAACTGATGAAGTTATTGATGGTCCGCATTCTATTGTATATGATCAGGCTGAAAACAGACTGCATCTGGAAAAGGCGCTTTTGAAACTCCTGTTGCGCAGATAAACAGGGAATTTATGAAAGATAAAGAGATGAGATATTTCTAATATGAGAGTCGATAACCGTGAACAAGATGAGTTACGTCCGATAGCCATGAAAAGGCGCTTTACTAAATATGCGCCTGGTTCTGTACTGATTGAGACAGGAAATACCAAGGTTCTCTGTAGTGCATCGGTTGAAGAAAGTGTTCCTCCGCATATAAAAAACACCGGTGAAGGCTGGATTACAGCTGAGTATTCATTGCTCCCAGGGTCCACCCCCATCAGAGTTCCCAGAGAATCTACCAAAGGAAAAGTAATTGGCAGAACTCATGAAATCCAAAGGTTCATTGGCCGTTCGTTACGTTCTATTATCGATCTTGCCGTATTGAAAGAGCGAACTATATGGATTGATTGCGATGTCATTCAGGCAGATGGAGGCACACGCACTGCAGCCGTTACGGGTAGTTATATAGCTTTAATGGACGCTATTCAATGGTTAAAGGGTAAAAATCTGATTCAGGAAAATCCTGTCTTGAGCAGTATTGCTGCGGTAAGTGTGGGAATTGTAAATAACGTGGTTCTCTTAGACCTCTGTTATGCAGAAGATGCTGCTGCTCAGGTTGACATGAATGTTGTAATGACCGGTGATGGTAAATTTATTGAAATTCAAGGTACTGGGGAAGAATATTCTTTTGATGATGAACAATTGGCTGAAATGTTGAAGATGGCAAAAAAAGGTATTTGCAAGATTACTGAAATTCAAAAAAAGGTATTGGAAGAGAGAGTGGAAATATGACATCAATTACAAACGATATTCATAAAAAAACTATACTCATTGCTACACAAAATAAAAATAAGAGAATAGAGATACTGGATATCCTTAAAAACATTCCTGGAATTTTATTTCGGGATATTGAGGATTTTCCTTTTCTCCCAACGGTAGAAGAAGATAAAAATACCTTTCAGGAAAACGCAGTGAAAAAAGCAACCATTTTGGCAAAGGCATGTAATACATGGGTAATGGCAGATGATTCCGGACTTCAGATTGATGCACTCAATGGCCGTCCTGGTATCTTCTCATGCAGGTACGCTGGGCCAAATGCTACCGATGAAAAGAATAGAGAAAAAGTATTATCAGAATTAAAGGGAGTGCCAAAAGAAAGGCGTACGGCAAGGTTTGTCTGTACTATTGCCCTTGCAAGTCCACACGAATTATTCTTTGTGGTAGAAGGCCGTTGTGAGGGTTTCATTACCGAAGAACCAAAAGGAAAAAGAGGATTTGGATACGATCCTATTTTTTATGTGCCTCAATACCATCAAACCTTTGGAGAACTGCACTCTTCAATTAAGAATATGATTAGCCATCGTGCGGACGCATTAAAGCAATTTAAAGAGCGGATAATGCCTCTGATTCGGAAAATATAGGTATCTTATACCTGCTCAACTTATATTTTTTACCACAGATGAAGCATTGGGTAAAATATTTCGGTTCAATCGTCCTCGATTGAACCGAAATATTTGATACGGTTATATCTTTCTGCACAAGCCCGCATTGCCCCTATCTCTTATTTCCGTCAAGAGACAGAGTGGCATGAATAAACCTTATCCCTGCAAGCTTTCAGCAGAGATGATTTTTGCTCGTGCATTCTATTTTATTCAACGTTAGGATGAGCTTGCTTTAAGCGAGATATGAATTATCCCTTTCGTGATTCTCTGCTGCGAACATTACCCCAGTACTGATCAACCATTTCTTGTATTCCCTTGAGTGTCTCTTCTTGTCTTACAGGCTTAAAAAGATGCGCAAATCTTCCTTGTCCTTTTAAAACTCTTCAACTCTGTGTGTATCCTTGTTCCCCCCCAATCCCCCTAACCCCATATGCATTTAATTAGGCCTTCGGCTACTTTTATAACAGTAGTGGCAAGGCGCGCCTTGCCACTACGTAGTTTGTTTGAAATTCCTATACATCAAGCTAAGGATTTTTGTATCCTGGTAGCCCTCACCCCTTATATAAGTTGACTTAAAACAATACTTTTGTTAAAATTTTTAGCTTGTGTAAAATAAATAAAAGAGTACGGATTCGTGAGGATTGGTAACATGAGTAATTATGTTATTGGCATTGACCTGGGAGGTACGAATTTAAAGGCAGGTATTGTCGACAAGAAAGGAAAAATTCACTACAAGCTCTCAATAAAAACTCATTATAATGCCGACCCTCAAACAATTTCCGACCAAATATTTAAACTCATCCATGATATTATCACGATAGCCCAGATAAAAACATCCGATATTTTGGGTATCGGGTTCGGCTCTCCTGGTCTCATTGATAAAAGAGGTGAAACGATTCTAGTTTCACCAAACTTACCACAATGGCGTAACATACCCATTAGAGAAATGATAACAAAACGGTTTGTTGTTCCCTGTGTGCTGGAAAATGATGCGAACGCAGCCGCATGGGGTGAGAAGTGGGTAGGGGCAGCCCAGGAAGCCAGTTCAGTAGTAATGATAACTCTTGGCACAGGTATCGGAGGCGGCATTATTATAGATAACAAACTTTGGCGCGGCGCTAATAACGTGGCTGGAGAAATTGGTCATATGGTAATCCAGAAGGACGGAAGAAAATGCAATTGTGGCAACTATGGATGTATCGAGGCATATGCCTCGGCTACGGCCATGGTGCGGCGTTTTAAGGAGTTATTAAAGAGCGGTACCGTATCATTGATCAAGGATTCAGATGAAATAACGGCAAAGATGATCAATGATGCAGCCCTGCAGGGCGATAAAGCATCTTTAGATATTATCAAAGAAACAGGACAGTACCTCGGTATTGCCCTTGTAAACATTATGCATATAGTAAATCCCGAGGTAATTATATTAGCAGGAGGAATGGCAGCTTCGGGAGAATTACTGATGGGTCCCATCAGACAGTTAACAAAGCAAAAGGCCTTCGAGGCCTCGTATAAAGATACAAAAATTGTATTTTCACAACTTGGAAATGATGCGGGAATTATTGGAGCGGCAGGATGTCTACTGAAAGAATTAGAAATTTCTGTATAATTGCACATATTGACCATGGAAAGTCTACCCTGGCAGATCGTCTCCTGGAAAAGACACATACTATTACCTCCAGAGAGTTCCGTCACCAGATGCTTGATGATATGGATTTGGAACGCGAACGCGGTATCACCATTAAGGCAAGCGCAGTTGCACTAAAACTTGTAAGGAACGGTCAGGAGTATAATTTAAACCTCATAGATACGCCAGGCCATGTAGATTTTAGTTATGAAGTCTCCAGAAGCCTGGGCGCCTGCGAAGGCGCTCTTCTTCTCGTGGATGCCTCACAGGGCGTAGAGGCCCAGACTGTTGCGAATGCCTATCTTGCCATGGAACACAATTTGGCAATTATCCCGGTTATCAGCAAGATTGATCTGCCACAATCCCGGCCCTACGATGTGCTTACCGAAATGGAAAAAACGTTAGGCATTTCTCCGGAAGAAGCATTCATGGTTAGCGCAAAGACAGGAGCTGGTATTGACGAGATCTTTGATGCCATTATCAAACATATCCCGCCGCCAAAAGATAGCTCAGATGCGCCATTAAAGGCGCTGATCTTTGATTCGGTATACGATGAATATCGTGGCGTTATTATTTACCTCCGCATCTTTGATGGTTCTGTCAAGGTGGGTGATGAGATATATATGATGAAGACAAACCGTTCTTTTAAGGTGGAAGAGGTGGGTGTATTCAAACCCAAAATGGTAGCTAAAGACGGCCTTTCCGCCGGGGAAGTAGGCTATTGCATTGCTAATATTAAATCCATCCGGGACATCAAGGTAGGAGATACGGTTACTCATGCGAGAGAAAGAGCGGCAGAAGCATTACCAGGATACCGGCCGCCGATACCCATGGTATATTGTGGTATCTACCCGGCAAATAACGCCGATTTTCATCCGCTTCGCGAGGCATTAGAGCGATTGAGCCTGAACGATTCATCATTTACCTTTGAGCCGGAAACATCACAAGCCCTTGGATTCGGGTTCAGATGCGGGTTCCTTGGGCTTTTGCATATGGAAATTGTCCAGGAGCGCCTGGAACGCGAGAGCAACATTAATATAGTACAAACTGCACCAAACGTAACCTATGAGATATTAAAAATAAATAAAGAGATAGTTAAGGTTGATAATCCCGAAAAGGTACCTCCAGTAAATGAAATTGAGGAATTTCGGGAGCCGATAGTACGCGCCAGCTTTGTCTTGCCAACTGAATACTTAGGAGCCATTATGCAACTGGCCGAGGCGCGCAGAGGAAATTACAAAGGAACTGAATATCTGAGTGAAAAACGCGCAATTCTTACCTATGAACTCCCCTTATCTGAAATCATTTTTGATTTCTTTGACAAGATGAAATCTGCCACCAGAGGTTATGGAACATTGGACTACGATTTTATCGGATACGAGCATGCAGATCTTGTAAAATTGGATATCCTTGTATCCGGGAAACGGGTAGACGCCCTTTCGACAATCGTGCATAGAAAAGATGCGGACATGAAAGGCAGAAAATTAGTAAAAAAACTCAAGAATGAGATTTCAAGACACCTCTTCGAGGTCGTACTGCAGGCAGCAATCGGAAGCAGGATTATTGCAAGAGAATCAATCCGTCCGATTGCAAAAAATGTTACCGCTAAGTGTTATGGTGGTGATATTACCAGGAAACGAAAGCTTTTGGAAAAGCAGAAAGAAGGTAAAAAGAGGATGAAATCCGTAGGTAACGTAGAAATTCCGCAAAAAGCATTTTTATCGGTATTATCTGTTGATGAATAACAGGGTATCTCTATTTTCTGCGTTCTCTGTGGTTAAATTTAACAATACTCATGAGGTACAGAGTGGCTAATATAAAAGAAAAACAAACAACATCTACGGCAGATGATAAGGGAAAAAAACGGAAAGGCAAATTACGGGAAAATATTGAATCCATAGCGATTGCCATTGCACTCGCCTTTGCCATCCGCTATTTTGTAATAGAAGCATTTAAAATCCCAACAGGCTCTATGGCACCCACCTTACTGGGCGAACACAAAGATGTAAAATGTCCAAATTGTGGCTGGTTCTTTTATGCAGATCGTAATACGGAAATCGCTCTTTGTCCTAATTGCCAGGCTGAGACAAATATCTCTATGTACTGTAGCGCTTGTAACAATAGAATCCGGTACAATTGGCCTGCATGGCTATGGAGGAAGGGAACATGTCCAAAATGCCAAACGACTATTCCCTGGTCAGATTTATCGAATCGCATACTTCATGGCGGGAACAGGATTCTTGTTAATAAATTTTGGTATAAATTTAAAAATCCGGAACGTTGGGATGTTATGGTATTTATCTATCCTTTGTATGACCTTACATGCAAAGGGTGTTATACACAACTGCCTGATACGGAATGGAGTGAGGGATTGCGCTGTCCCCGATGCGGTTCAACACGATTTTCAAAAAAGAAGAAAAATTATATTAAAAGACTTGTTGGTTTACCAGGGGAGAAACTGCAGATTATTAACGGCGATATCTATATCAACGATAGGATACAAAGAAAACCCCAAAAAGTACAGGACACCCTGTGGTTGCCTGTCTACAATAGCCATTATCCGGCAAAAGACGAAAATACCCCACTATGGATAGCCGATAACAAGGCGTGGAAGATCGATAAAGAATCGCTCATCCTGAATACTATTTCAGATGGAAATTCACCGGTATCTATGGTAACGTTTGGGCGGAAAATTTCTGACCAAAATGGTTACAACAGGGGCAGTAATAGTGAGATGGGGGATATAAAGATTAGCTTTGATGTAACACCATCAAAAGGATCTCATTATCTGGAGCTTGCCCTGGAAAGAAACCAGGATGTATTTACCGCTATTATCCCAACCAGCGATGTGGATAAAAAAGGTCGCCTTACAAAATCAGGAAACGTTGTCCTGGAAAAGGATATCCATTTACAAACAGGACAAGAACATACGATAGAGTTTTCACATGTCGACCGTATTGTTTCTCTCCGGATAGATGATAAAGAAGTTTTCTCTTTTGATAATGACGATGGAACGGTACCGGCGCCACGTCCATTTGATGTGAGCCGGATTCATTTCGGCGGTGGTCACGTACACGCAACTTTCGAAAATATCAAAATCTTTCACGATATTTATTACACCAATCTTTCTTCTGATGCATGGGGAACAGAACAACCAATCCAGTTGGGAGAAAAGGATTATTTTATGCTTGGTGATAATAGCAGGAACAGTAACGACAGCCGTGTGTGGAAGTTTGTTCCGGAGAAGAATATCGTTGGAAAAGCATTCTTTGTATTCTGGCCGCTGGAAACTATCAAGTTTATAAAATAGGCCTTCGGCAACTTTTTAGATACACGGCATATGGCGCTTAAAGACAACCCCCTGAATCCCCATTTCCTAAGGGGGATTCAGGGGGTTGTCCGGTATGCTCTGAAACAAACTTTGAATTTCCTAAACATTAAAATAGTCTTAACTCAGGAAAACAGATACACGGAGGCACAAAGGCCTTCTTTATACAGCCTTTGTGCCTCCGGGGATTAAAGGTTTTAGCTAAAGGTTTATTATGAATTTATTAAAGGCAGAAGGTTTAACAAAATCATACGGCAAACGTGTTGTCGTCAATCAGGTTAGTTTTGAAATCAATGATGGGGAAATTGTAGGATTACTTGGTCAAAACGGAGCGGGAAAGAGCACCTCATTCAATATGATTATCGGTACTATTCGGCCAGATAGCGGCCGGGTGATCTTCCGGAATGAGGATATCACTGATTCTCCCATATATCTCCGTGCCCGGAAAGGGATGGGGTATTTATGCCAGGAAACATCTGTCTTCCAACGTTTAACGGTAGAGGAAAATATCCTTGCTATCCTTGAAACGCATCGATACAATTCTGACGAAAAATACAGGCGACTGATAGAATTACTTACCGAATTTAATCTGAAGTCATTATCAAAAAATAAAGCATGTACCCTTTCGGGTGGAGAAAGAAGGCGGTTGGAAATTGCACGGGCGCTTGCCAGTTCTCCGGCTATGATTCTTTTAGATGAACCGTTCACCGGCGTCGATCCTATTGCAGTAAATGAGGTACAGGATATCCTCTTACGATTAAAGAGCAAAGGCATTGGCTTACTGATAACCGACCATAACGTCCGTGAAGCCCTTAGCATCACAACGCGCTCTTATATTATCAACGCGGGTACTGTCGTTGCCAGCGGCACTACACAGGAAATCTTAAGCAATCCCATTGCGCGCCAATCTTATTTAGGGAATAATTTCCCCACCAGCGAACAGAGACTAACAGACTTTAACACCAAAGACAAAAAACGGAAAGATGCCAATCAAAAACCTATCGCTCGTAAAGATGCAATCTATTAAATAATGTCTGGTCATGTAAAGGAGTAATTACTATGCCAATATACGAATTTCAATGCAACCAGTGCAATACAAAGTTTGACGAATATTTCCGGAGTGCATCCGAACAGAAAGAGCTCTTTTGTCCATCCTGTCAGAGTAATCATATCCATAAGTTATTCTCCCTATTTGGAATGTCTTCGGGTAGTGATGGAAACGGCGATTCCGGTGGTTCTGGCAATTGTGGTAGCTGCACTGCTTCCACCTGTACCGGATGTTCCTGAGAGAATATGATTATCCATAGACAAGGTAATAATTTTAACCGCATGAATTCCTGCAATTATTCACCGGATCAGATTGCTTCTGGTAATTTATTTACTGTATAAGAGAGTTATAAAAAATGAAGAATATGTGGGCGCCCTGGCGTATAACGTATATACAAGAATCTTCTCAAGAAAACGGTTGTTTCTTATGTAACGCATTTCAGGAGAATCAGGATAAGAAACATCTCGTTATTTATCGGGGTAAAGAGTGTTTCTGCATCCTTAACAGATACCCATACAACAGTGGGCACCTGATGATTACGTCTAACAAACATAAAGCAGACATTTCTGATCTTACCGATGAAGAAATGCTGGAGATTATGAAATTGACAAGGGATATGAAAGAAACTCTTATGAAAATAATGAAACCTGAAGGATTCAATATCGGTATAAATTTGGGGAAACCAGCGGGAGCAGGTCTTGTTGGCCATTTCCATCTCCATATCGTACCCCGTTGGGGAGGTGATACCAATTTTATGCCTGTCATTTCAGACGTAAAGGTTATCCCACAGTCTCTGGAAGATCTCCATAAAGAATTCAAAAAATATTGGTAAATTACTTGTATGTTGACACGAGAAGAAATCGAATCCAGAGAAGTACGTGATCTTGCCTCTTATGCCATGAAAAGTAAGGATTCCAGGGGCAGAAAATACCCGGAAGAGGAGCACTATTATCGCGGTATCTATCAACGGGACCGGGATCGTATTATCCATTCTACAGCATTCAGGCGCCTTGAGTATAAAACTCAGGTTTTTGTAAATCACGAAGGAGATTATTACCGGACCCGGTTAACCCATACCATTGAGGTCTCACAAATTGCGCGAACCATCGCCCGGGCTTTGAATCTCAATGAGGATCTTGCAGAGGCTATCGCACTTGCGCATGATCTTGGCCATACCCCTTTTGGGCATTCAGGTGAAGATGCCTTGAAAAAGTTGATGGAAGGACATGGAGGGTTTGAACACAACCTTCACGGACTTCGCGTTGTTGATATCCTTGAACAAAAATATCCGGATTTTCCGGGATTAAATTTATCATGGGAGTTAAAGGAATCCATCGTGAAGCATAAATCTCCTTACGATAATACCTCGGTTTCAACAGAATATAATACCAATGAGCAACCGTTACTTGAAGCGCAAATTGTGGATAAAGCAGATTCCATTGCTTACGATAACCACGATCTCGATGACAGTTTGAAGGCAGGCATTATCACTCATGATGAGCTGCTATCGGTCGAATTATGGCGGGAAACACAAAAAAAAGTTAAACAAGAATATACAATCCACGATCATGATGTATTAATCGCGCAAACCATCAAAGCCCTGATTAATATTGAGGTTATTGATCTCCTGGAAAACACGGTATCCAGAATTAAGCATGAGGGTATACATTGCGTCCAGGATGTAAGAAAGTATCCGGGCGCCATTGTATCCTTCTCCCCATTGCTATCCGAGCAAAAGAAGAAACTTCAACAGTTTCTCTTCAGAAATGTGTACCAACACTACCGGGTAGCCCGAATGGCAGATAAAGCAAAGCGTTTTTTGGAAGAACTATTCACCGCTTTTATCAAAAACCCGAAACAGCTTCCTCTTGAATATCAAAAATGGATAGAAAAAGCCGGGCTTTATCAAGGTGTTTGCGATTATATCGCAGGAATGACAGATCGTTTTGCGCAGGATGAATACAAGAAGCTGTTCTATCCATACGAGAGGGTTTGAATATGAAAGTATCGGCAATTTTAGTGGGGGCAGGCCTTGGGTTACGGATGGGTGGATCTGTCAAAAAGCCATTTTTACAGCTCCGTGGTAAGCCAATATTCCTCCATACTATTGAACGTTTCTCACAAGTCAATACCATTAGTGAAATTATTTTTGTTATCGGTGAGACCGAAATAAAACCGCTCTGTGAGCAATGGAAAACGGTTTTGGATACTTATAAGGTTAAAAAAATTATTCCTGGCGGCAAAAGACGTCAGGACAGTGTCTATCATGGGCTTTGCCAGGCAGCAGCAGATGCCGGGATTATACTTATTCACGATATTGTAAGACCTCTGGTGAGAAAAGAGCATATTGAAGCCGTTATAGACAAAGTAAGAGAATCACGGGCGGCTATCCTTGCAGCGCCCATGAAAGCAACCGTTAAAGAAACAGGAAATGACTTATTCATCCAACGGACTATCCCGAGAAGCAGCTTATGGATGGCTCAAACCCCACAGGGGTTTGAGAAGCATCTCATTCTCAAGGTATTCCACGAGCTTAAAAATTCAGAGAGAGAGTTTACGGATGATGCTGAAATGGTGGAAAAAGCAGGCTATCCTGTCTGTATCGTCCCTGGTTCAGATGAAAATATTAAAATTACAACGCCCGAGGATATCCGCCTCGCAGAAGCATTACTTTTACCATAAATAGTAATTTATGAAAAAAATTTTTATCATAATTGTTCTTATTCCTTGTATCTATCTTTCTCCGTATATCTCATCAGCGTACAGCGCATATCAACACAATACATCTACGGTTGACCGGAGTTTACTCGCGACAGAGATGTTACACCAGGAATTTGAGACGATAAGAAGAGTACTCCACATCCTGGAAAAAGCCTCCCATTGCCTCGATAAAGGTGAGCCAGTTTCTCAGAAAACGTTTAGTAATATTATAGAAATTATTAAAGAGTTTTCGGACAAATGTCATCAAGAGAAAGAAGACAAGATACTGTTTCCACTTATGAAGGACAAAGAAGAAGGGAAAAAGAAAGATCTTTTGGGGCGGTTGCTTATGGAGCATGTAACTTCACGTGACAAAATACGGGATCTGTCTCTATCACTCAACAATCTTTATCTCGGTAAAAAGGCAAAAAGGAAGCTCACCAAAATTGCCTATGCCTATATCAGGCATACCAGGAAACATATTCAAACAGAGGAAAAAGTTCTCTTCCCCTGGGTAAATAAGGTATTAACTCATGACGAGCAAATACTGTTAAAAAACAAATTTGAGGCCTTGGAGAAAAATGATATTGAGACCGGCGTTCATGAGAAGTACATCACTATGATTGAGGAGATTGAGAAGCAACTGGAAATTTGCCCTGAATTCTAATTAAACC
>SULG01000010.1 GCA_005524015.1 Candidatus Jettenia ecosi | reverse complement strand
TTTCAAGGCTTATAGGGGATGTTGGAGTATCATATCTCAAACCATACGGAGGAAATTATTTTTCGTTCGTTCTTATTGGAATTGCATTATTTAGCTATATTGGAGTATCAATAGAATCCCTCTCAACGAGTATTAGAGAAGGACAGATGCTTGGTACCTTAGAAGCCTTGTTAGTAACTCAAACAGAGATTCCAACTATCATCCTTTCTTCTTCTCTTTATAGTTTTATACTTGCATCTTTCAAAGTAGCAATGTATTTACTTTTAGGAGTTTTTATATTCGGTATAGATATAAGTAATGCAAATCTGATAGGGGCTTTGCTTGTTCTGTTTCTCACCATTGTCTCTTTTAGCAGCTTTGGAATATTATCTGCTAGTTTTGTTATGGTATTAAAGAAGGGAGATCCACTAAGCTGGATATTTACCAGCATTTTTGGAATTTTAGGCGGACTTTACTATCCTATTTCTGTCCTGCCTAATTGGCTTCAAAAATTATCTTATTTATTACCTATCACTTATTCCCTGGAAGGTATGAGATTAGCCTTATTAAAAGGATGTTCTTTACGTGCATTAATGCCAAATATAGTAGCATTAATCATTTTTTCATGTATAATGCTGCCACTAAGTATTTTTGTTTTTGGATATGCTGTTAAGAGGGCAAAGATAGATGGGACTCTGACACAGTATTAATTTTAAATGTCTCTTTCAAAAATCAAGACAGTTGAGAAAGTAAGAATGCTGCTGTTATTTTAAAACAAGATTGTATTTGAAAGTAATAGAAGGCTTGTGTTTCATTACTAAAGAGGCTATACTTTTACTTTGATTTCTCCGTATATCTGTGAGAGTACAAGCTAAATAGTGATGATTACCAGGAGAGGAGGTCAGCCTTTTCTACATTATTACTGTTTAACAATATATTAGTTTGGCTTATTACTATGAATGTGTTTATTTTAGATAAGTTATGCAACCAGAAGCATCGCGTGATTATAGTATGCCACACTAATTACTACGTACTATTTTGCTGAGCCAACTCAATGCTCATTTTACTTCATTGCAAATTAAGGGGGCAATAAAATAGCGATATGAAAGACTTTTATAAAGGTAAAAGAGTTCTTATAACAGGTGCTGCCGGAACCGTTGGAAGAGAAGTTGCAAGACAACTACTCTCTCTCATGCCTGCTGAAATCAGGCTTGTGGATAACAACGAGTCAGAAATGTTCTTTCTTATGGAAGAGTATAAAAATAAAAATGTCTTTTGTTTTCTTGGTGATGTAAGGGACAGGGAAAAGTTAGAGAAGCTTTCATATGATATAGATATTATTATCCATTGCGCCGCCTTCAAGCATGTTATTCTTTCTGAGTATAATTCTTTTGATGTCGTGCGTACGAATATCATAGGAGTTGAAAATATTATCGGCGCAGCAAGGAATTGTAATGTTAAAAATGTCCTTTTCACAAGCAGTGATAAAGCTGTAAACCCTACGAATGTAATGGGTACATCAAAACTTATGGGTGAGAGGCTTATAACAGCAACAAATGCTGTAAAGAGTAATAATCACGGTATTTTCAGCAGCACAAGATTTGGTAACGTTATAGGTTCAAGAGGTTCTGTTGTCCCGGTATTCGTGAAACAAATAAAGAATGGAGGCCCTGTTACCGTTACCGATAAGAGGATGACCCGTTTTATTATGACAATAGAAGAGTCCGCAAGATTGGTTTTAAAATCTGTTACCCTTTCAAAAGGTGGGGAGGTCTTCGTAACAAAGATGCCCATAGTGAGAATTCCGGACCTTGCTGAAGTCATGATAGAGGTCCTTGCGCCTTGGTACGGTTATAAACCATCTGATATAAAGATTATAGAAATTGGTGCAAAACCTGGTGAAAAATTATATGAAGAGCTTATGAGTGAAGAAGAAGTCCATCGTTCTTTAGAATTAAAGGATATGTTTGTAATTACACCGGCATTTAAATCTATATACGGAGACATAAAATACGAATATTCTGATTTTGTTTCTAATCAATTACGAAAATCTTACGTATCTGTTAATGAACAACCCATGAGTAAAGCCGACATTAAAAAGTACTTAATGGACAATAAGATCTTAGAGAATGTTGACAATAGTTTCCCTGGAATAAAAGAACCTTTAAACAAGAATATTATGGAAGAAAGTTTCGTGGATAGCAAAGAGAAGTTAGATAAAAGTTTCTCTGGGAGTGTTATATGAGAGTTTTAATATTAGGCGCTGATGGATATCTTGGCTGGCCTACTTGTATGCACTTTTCTCAACGCGGGCATGAGGTTGTAGGGGTAGATAATTACTTCAGACGTAATGCCGCAGTAGAGCTTGATTGTGAGCCATTACTACCAACACCAAATTTGATTCAAAGGGCAAGGGTTTGGGAGGAACTTACCGGTAAAAAGATCAATGTCCATATTGGAGATGCAACCAATTATACCTTTCTTCTCCAAATATTTAAAGAATATAAGCCCGAGGCTGTTATCCATTATGCGGAACAGCCGTCTGCTCCTTACTCGATGATAAACCGAGATAAGGCAGCTTTTACCCTTCAAAATAATCTTGTGAGTACTTTGAATATTGTATATGCAGTGAAAGAAACCAATCCAGACTGCCATATAATAAAACTTGGCACTATGGGAGAATATGGCACTCCTAATATCGATATCGAAGAGGGTTGGCTGGAAATAGAACATAAAGAGAGAAAAGACAAATTCCTTTTTCCAAGACAAGCAAGTTCCCTTTATCATACAACAAAGGTACAAGATACGGATCTGCTTTGGTTTTATGTAAGGACATGGGGTATTAGAGTGACCGATCTTATGCAGGGGCCTGTTTATGGTATTTCTACTGATGAGGCAGACATCGACTCTCGGCTGGTGCCCAATTTTAATTATGATGAGATATTTGGGACAGTTCTGAATCGTTTTATTATTCAAGCCATAGCCAATTATCCCCTCACAGTTTATGGTAAAGGAGGACAGATAAGGGGATATTTAAATCTGAAGGATACTATGCAGTGTGTTTATCTTTCCGCAACACAACCAGCTAAAAATGGAGAATTAAGGATTTTCAATCAGGTAACAGAGACCTTCAGCGTTAATGAATTAGCTGATAAAGTTTACACAGTTGGAAAAGAACTTGGCTACAATATTAAGGTTGATCATATAGAAAATCCAAGAAAGGAAAAAGAGGAGCATTATTATAATCCGAAATACACTGGATTATTAGAACTTGGATTGAAACCTAATTATCTGACCGATGAGGTACTTGCAGGGATATTCAGGGTAGTTGAGCGATATAAGGGTCGAATAAATAGAGAAGCAATTTTTAGAGGCATAAAATGGAAGTAAATAAAAGGTTGAGAAAAAAGGGTAGTAATGTGGGATGATATCTACGGGCGCCCTGAGAGAGGACAACAGAAGCTATCAGGAGGGTTGTTTTTAAGTTTTTACTCTATTATCAACTAAGAAAAACACTATACATGATACAGGGAATAAAGGATTTCTATACACCGCTTGAATTACTTAACTTATACTATTCAAATGGCCAGTGTGGAGAGAATAGGAGAAACAAACTATGGCAAAAAATGAATTCTCTTCTTTCGTGGGATAATCTTTTAAATCATGGTTACCAATGGGATTTGTGCCCTCTGTTGTTCTTTATCATCTCAAAGGCTTTACCTAAAATAAATAACTCAATTCTCCCGCAGGATCAGGGAAAAACATGTCCTAAATCTATTTCATCTAAACTTCAGGAGTATTACCAACGCAGTCTTATAAGAAATATGATTTTGGTGGAAGAATTAAAACGAATAATTCTGGAATTAAAAGAGAATAACATCGAAGTGGCTACCCTAAAAGGGGGTTTTTTGGCTGAGAATGTGTATAAAGATATTGCCTGCCGGCCTATGGGAGATTTGGATATTTTAATTAAAGAAAAAGACAAAGAGAAATGCTATAAGATACTTTTAAATATGGGTTACGAGAATGTAGTGGAAAGCGCTCAAATACAGATGTTACACAGAAGCTTTTGCAAGAAAGTTAGAATGATGCCAGTAAACATTGAAATACATCACTATCTCGTTAAAGAGGTATTTATTCCAAAGTTCAACGTTGAAAATGTTTTTTTTGATAAAAATATTCCTCTTGAATATAATTTGATTTATCTTTCCTGCCATGGAATAAGGCACGGTCTTTATAGGTTTTTGTGGCTTTGTGATCTTGCAGAAATTATTAAGAATAATAAGGAATTGATAAATTGGGATAAAGCCTACAAAAAAAGCATAGATTATAATATTCAAAAACAGTTTCTATTTACTATGCACTTAACTACTATCCTCCTCTTGCCAACATTTTCAGGGATGAGCAACTTTTCATATAATTGTTTTTTACCGTATATTTCTGAATTATTATTTATAAAAATACAAAAAAAAATACGAAATCGTGCTGATGAAAAAAGATTGAGACATTTATTAAGTATATGCATGATGAAAATAAGTGATCTAAAAGCTTTTTTTCAAAGATACATCCAGTACAGAAAGATGTAAAGAATTATTTGTAAACTACGTATAAAATGTGATATATTTTATACTTTTCGTAGTGTTAATAAATATATAATGAATCAAGAGAATATTGTTCCTCTGTCGAACGAAAAACCCAGCCAAACAACTAAAAGTATGTCTCATCGGGCTTTAAGTGGGTTTTCTTGGACATTTTCTGGCACTGGTGTACGAGTAGGCCTGGAGATGTTGGTACTCGCTATACTGGCTCGCCTTCTTACTCCAAAGGATTTTGGGATTGTTTCTGCTGCAATGGTTGTTGTAAGACTCTCTGAGGTCTTTGCTCAAATAGGTATTGGCCCAGCAATAGTCCAACGTCAGGATCTTAAAACAATGCATCTGCGTACCGGTTTCACAATATCCTGCCTTTCGGGTTTATCTTTAACGGGTCTCATTTCGTTACTTGCTCCACAGATTTCTGTTTTTTTTCACATGGAAGAACTTATACCTGTTATTCGGGGTGTATCGTTTGTTTTCCTGTTCCAGGGTATATCTTTGGTAGCGGAGTCCCTGTTACAACGAGAGCTCCAGTTCCGGTGGTTAGCCATAATTCAATCCCTATCTTATGCTGTAGGTTATGGCATTGTTGGAATTAGCCTTGCATTTTTAGGGTTTGGTGTATGGAGCTTAGTTAGTGCATATCTTTCACAAATGGCTTTTAAAAGCATCTTTTTACTCACGATCAAGTCACATCCTAAACGACTGTCGCTTGAGCGACGTGCGATTGCTGAGTTAATGTACTTTGGTGGAGGATTTACCTTGGCTCGCATCGGTAATGCAATTGCAGGTCAGGGAGATTATCTGGTTGTAGGGCGTTGGCTTGGTGCAAATGCTTTAGGGCTTTACAGCCGGGCCTATCAATTAATGACAATACCAGCCATGCTTTTCGCAAAAATTTTAGACACAGTACTTTTTCCTGCAATGGCACAAATTCAAACACAGCCAGAGCGCTTAAGGGTCGCATACAGAAGAGGTGTTGCGTTAATTGCGTTGGTTGTTTTGCCATCGAGCGCAGTCGCATATATTTTATCACCTGAGCTAATTACCGTAGTTTTTGGGCCTAAATGGCTTGAAGTTGTTATGCCTTTTAAAATTTTTGCTATAGCCATGTTGTTTCGCACGAGCTATAAAATGAGCGATTCTCTTGCGAGAGCTACGGGGGCAGTCTATAAAAGGGCTTGGCGCCAAGGTGTTTATGCGGCATTAGTTTTAGGAGGAGCATGGATTGGCCAATTTTGGGGTATATCCGGTGTGGCATTCGGAGTCTTTGGAGCTATTATGGTTAACTTTATACTTATGGCCCATCTTAGTTTGGTAGAGTTATCAGTGTCCTGGAGGGATTTTTTTATTGCCCATATATCTGCAATACCCTTGACCTTGATTGTTTTATCAGAAGTTTATATTGTGACTACGGTATTGAGGAATTTTGTTATGCCAGCAATAATAATTCTCATTGTATCAATTGTTGTTATTATGCTTACAATGGCTCTGTTGTTACGTTTTGCTTCTAAAATTGCCTTAGGAGAAGCTGGTATATGGATGTTTCAGACATTATTGGGTTATATAAAAAAAAGACGCACTTCATCTACGAGTAGGGTAAATGGTTAATGTCGAGGTTTACTTATCAATAACCATTGGAATATAAGTGCACAGGTATAGGATATACAAGAATACTTTATGAGAACTACATTCTCCCTTTGTATTCCTAACTGAAAACTAACTCCTATAGCTGAATGGTGTTTACAAAGATTCAATGATATTGAAAGATAGCTGCTATTATGATTATTGAAGTAACGGGGGAACCTGGTATAGGGAAGACTACTTTATTACGTGAGATTTGCAGTCGGCTTGATTGTAAAGCTATATTATACTCAGATAATTTAGTTTTAAGGCACTTTAAATTTGATTTTATTAGATCAGTATTTTTGCGCAAGATTTCAACTGATATATTATTATTTTTACTATTTCTTCCCTATATTAAAAAATATAAGAATTTTTTACTACATGCTGTAAATATACTGAAGGATGTTAATGAGAGTAAAATGTTTAAGATTAATATTCTGAGAAATATTATACTCAAACTTGGAAGATTTGAGTTTATATCTAAAAATCTTGCTCACAAAATAGTTCTCGTTGATGAAGGTATATCTCATATCCCGTTTAATCTTATTGATTATGGTGGCAAGAGAGAAATTAATCTTGAATCAATATTTGCATCATTGGAATCTATAGTCTCTAAGGTAAAAGTTGTTGTACTGTATCATAAATCAATAAACATCGGACTTCGTCTTACACTGCGGGGCCACCAAAGAATTAAAAAAAAAAGCAAGGTATTCAGTGGACCAATTTGTTCATTTAAACAATCGATTAACGGAGGCGTATAAATCCATGCCTGAGGGTGTGTTTTTAGATAAGAGAGTATTGGAATTAGATACCGAACGAGATTATAGAGAGATCATTCCTTTTTTTGAGAGAATAATTGAAAAATGAATAACTCTGCTCTTCGTCTCTCAAAGCACATTATTGCTGCGCTTAACTCAAACTCAATCAGTTACTGTTATTGGAAGAATAATCACGACCTTATGAAAAGCTTAGCCGGTGAAGATGATTGGGATTTACTTATCAATAAGGATCACTATTCGAGTTTTATGCGAATCATTCATTCCCTGGGTTTTAAAGAAGCGTATAACCCAAAGATTTATTTTCCTTTTATTTCTCATTTTTATGGACTGGATGTTGAAACTGGGAAATTCCTTCACTTGCACGTACATTTGAAGATCATTACCGGAGAGAGCCATACGAAGAATTATCATTTACCATTAGAGAAAATGATTCTTGATAATACAATCAACCATCCTTCCGGATGTAAGCTTCCTCAACCTGAGGTAGAATTGATTATTTTTGTTCTTCGGTATTACATAAAAATCTCATGTATACCAGGAGCAATCCTTATTTGGAAAAGAAATCGAGCCTTTCATGAAGAATTTTCCGCTATTTATCGTAATGTTGACCTGAATAAGACTCATATCCTTTTGAATTCTTATTTTCAATATATTTCAGTTAGGTTCTTTTCAGAAATGATTGATGGATATGTCCGCAAAAGGACATTCAGAAAGAGGGTACTTATTGGTCTCAAATTGAGGTGGAAATTATCTTCCTTGTGCCGTTTGGGTGTTGTTGGTTCATTTGTTGCCCGTTACTATCAGATAGTGTATCGAATAATAAATAAACTGACCTTTAAAGAAAAGAAATTTCTCGTTACTGGTGGTTCAATTATTGCTATTACCGGCCTTGATGCAACTGGTAAATCAACCATTACATCAGAATTGCAACGCTGGTTAAACGCCCATTTTAACACACGTTTTCTCCATGTTGGAAGGCCAAAAGCAAGACTTGAAACTTTATTATTTAGAGCTGTATTACGGTTAAAAAAGGCAAAGGGTGTAAATTCAGAATCCTCCACTACTGAGCTAAAAAAGCAAGGTATTGTTTTTGCTATACGCTACCTGATTTTAGCTTATGAGAGGTTTCAACTTTTAAAAATAGCCAATCGCTTAAGGGCTAATGGTTATATTGTAATCTGCGATCGATATCCATCTCTGAATTTAGGAAAAATGGATAGCCCTCGAATTGGTAAAGTAAATAATAATACTCTTGTGAAGTTTATGGGACGAATGGAGGATAAGCTATATAAGACGATGCCTGTTCCTGATGCAATTTATAATCTTAAAATACCGGTTGATGTTGCTATTAAACGAAATCAATCACGAGTGAAAGATGATAAGGAAACAGATGAGCAGTTGCGTTGTCGTTATGATGAAAATTCTGATCTTTGCTACAATGCCCTTAGTTTTGAAGTAATAGATACATCACGGGAATTCCAAGTTGTAATGAAAGAATTAAAAGAAAAAATATGGGTAAAATTGTAGTAAACTTATTTGGTTATGAAAGAGGACGTTCATCGAGTTTTTCTGAATCTTATGACTGCATTAAATATTAAAATTTTCCGTAGTTAAATAAATGCTAATGCTGTAGTTACAAATAGGGCAAGTTTCGTCTTCTGAATTTTATATATATGTATATTTTCCAATGAATGTTTTTAGTCAAAAACAATATACGACTGTTGGTATCTTAACGATTCTTTCGTTTGCGATGTTGCCATTGTATTTGTTTTCTTCAGGTGGGTTTCAGCTTGTAGATGTGATGATTGTTTTACTCTCATTAGCTATTTTTATGGCGATCAATACTAATGAGGTTCAAGTAGGGGGCTATTTAATAAGTCCATTTATTCCTTTTATCTCATGGTCAATTATTATTAACTCATACTATTCAATGTACTCCATTTCAGAAGGCGGATACTTCCTTAGTACAATTCAACTGATTTTTGGATTTTATATATTATTCTTATTTTCTATTGTATTTAATCGGATTTTATCAGATCCAAGGGGTGTAAAGTATCTCTATTGGAGTTTATTAGCTGCATGCATAACCCCATGGTTGTTAGAGGCTAAGCGTGGATCAATTAGAAATGCCTTATCATTTAACAATCCAAATCAATTAGCGTATTATTCAATATTAATACTTTCCATGCTCTTGTTGATCAATTCAGTCGATACAGAAATACGAAATAAAGGTAAAATGCGCTGGATATTAACTTTTGCAATTTTAATATTTTCAAATATCTTCGTTATTGTATCCGCTTCGAGGGCTGGATTTGTTATTGTAATCTTATTGGATATTTATTTCTTTTATACCCTATTGAGACAACATACAAAATTATTTTTATTCTCAGTATTTATGATAGTGCCTCTTTTAATGGTTGCCGTGCAGAGTAAGGTTATTTTGAACAAGAAGCCTTCAAACGATATGGCAGAAGTTAATCATATACAAACAATAAATAAGAGATTCAACAAAAATGATATAATAGAGAGTTTAAGTAAGCGTGCATTTGGGCATATTGAAGACAAAAACGATTTCAGTATTATTTTTGGTGGTGGCGCTAATAAAGGTCATCTTGGAGTGGCAAAGGTCGAATCTATGTTAATGTTAGAAGCACATAATATGATAATGGAGATCTTTGATTCTTACGGGATTATAGGTGTTGTATTGTTTTTAGGAGGTTCAGTGTTTTTTGTAGCCAGGCTTGGAGGTTTTCCCTATAAATGGTTTTTCTTTAGTACCTTGTTATTATACAATATCTCTCATAATGGTATTCGTTTTCGATGTATGTGGGTAGCTATTGCATTGATTTCGGTTGCTGCCCTTGCCAGTCGCAGGCGTCAAAGCAGCAAATGTTATCAATTATCAGAGTTACAAGCAGCGAATCGTTATTGTCGGTCCTAACGAAACTGAATTTGGAAGTAATTTCTATAACAGCTCTTACCATAGAATATAGGTAGTAAGAATAGATCTTGAGTATTTTCTTCATTTTATTTATAGCTATTGCAAGTTTATGGTGTAATTATTCTTTATGTAAGCAAGATTTTGCCTATGGGAATTCCTATTATGTTGATCCAAATAAGGGTGATGATGGAAAGATAGGAGACTTATCTGCTCCCTGGAGAACGATAAAAAATAGTGTTTCGAGATTACAACCGGGCGATACCCTCTATCTCAGGGGTGGAACTTACTATGAGAGCCAAATTAAAATTAGTAATCAAGGGGCTAAATCGAAAAAAATTATCATAAAAAATTATCCTGATGAATTGCCAATTATTGATGGAGGTTATGCAGAGTTTAGAGTAGTTCCTAATTCTGATTGGGAGATTCACGATGCTAAGAAAAATATATATAGGTCGGTAAAAACTTATTCTTCAGCAGACTATGTCTATGGATATTTCGGGTCTGATAATAATTGCCGCCTTATCTCTTATGAAAGTTATCATGATCTTAGCGCAGAGAATGAAGATTATACTGCTGTTGGTGATGTTTATCTCGGCTCCGGTATATTCTGGAATAGTTCTAATGAGAAGATATATATCAGGCTGAAGCCCAGTAAGCAACAAATGGCTATGGAGTATACCACTCCATTGAGTAACGATCCACGCCTCACAAAGATGTCCATTTTTTCTCATCATGAAATAATCATTTTAAGTAAGAAATCTTCTTACATCGATATTGAAGGTATTAATCTTAGGTACCAAAACAATGCTTTTGAATTTAAACCAGGATCAAATAATATTCTTATAAAGAACTCAAATGTGTTAGGGGGTAGGACTCATATTTATGTAAATGACAATGCCCACGATCTTGTCTTTGATGGTATTGAGATTGAAGATTCTGTTCCTCCCTGGATTGCCTGGACGGATGTGAAAAGAGGTAAAAAACCAGCACACCGTTTTCAAGGGACTGCAATATCGATAGAAGGTTCAGCGCATGATATAGAGATCAAGAATTGTGTGTTTAATAACACCTGGGATGGAATTAATGCTACTCGCTCAGCATTTGGCCTCCATATCCATGACAATGTATTCAAGGGCACACGGGATGATGTGGTTCAGTTAGGGTCTGGCTGCTCTGATGTTGAGATCAATCACAATAAAATGATCCTCGTTTCAAAAGGGATTTCCAGGCATGGATCAGGTTCTCCTCCTAAACCAGGGACAAAGTATATCCATCATAATATTATTGATTGCAGTAAGCCAATGCTCGGTGGAAGACGTGATCCAAGTAATTTACTTCTAGAAAAATATCAAAAATATCATGGTCCGAATGATGATGGGATGGTATGGGCGCGTCCATTTGGTAGTCACAGGAGTGGCGGATATGGCGGGGGTGATCCATGGAAGATATACCATAACACCATTATATTTGGGAAGGAATTGAATGATAGGGGCGCAGGACATGAATATGTTCTCGAATCTTTTTATCCCGGGTATCCACAGGAGGTCTATAACAACATCATCATTCAGACGATGGATCATTGGCTGGCGAGAGATTGCAGGGTGGCAGATGGTTCACAGATATGTGATGGGAATATCTACTATCGCCCAGTATCGAATTCTAAGAACTACTTTTTTAGATCATGGGCGGAGAGATTGGGTGGCAGCTCAAAAGATTTCAAAAGCCTTTCCGCGTTTAAATCATCAAAACTCTTTGATGCTTCCAGGAAATATTATGCACCGGGCTGGGAGGAGAATGGGACTGAAGCTAACCCTCAGTTAGATAAAGATTACTACCCTGCCCCTGACAGTCCTGCGGCACATGGCGCTATACCGTTACCGTCTAGCTGGCCTGGTCAGGACGGTAAAAAATACCGTGGAGCATTGCCTCCGAAGAACTTGAATATAAAATGATGAAAAAATCATACTATTAAGCTATAACAATAACCGTGTAATACTATTATTAATCATGAATTTATTTTAATTCTTTAAAATATTTTTTATCTATCTATCTAACAAAATGAATCAATAATCCCTGATAGAGATTAAAGAATATTACTATAAATTATAGAGAGACTTTCGTTACCATGGAAAAAAAAGCTCTGTTTATTGCAAACACTGGTTTTGCATTATTTAATTATAGGCTTCAGTTAATGAAATTCCTATCCAATCAAGGATGGTCTGTTATTGCAATAGCTAATGATGAAGCAGATTATGTTAATAAATTTTCAAATATAGGTATAAGATTTATAAATATTAATATCGACCATAAGGGAAAAAATCCTATTGCTGATGTTGCTCTTATATGGCGATTGAAGTCACTTTATGATCAGGAATCGCCATCGCTTGTGCATCATTTTACCATAAAACCCGTTATTTTTGGCTCATTAGCTGCTAAATGGGCAAAGGTTCCTGCTATTATAAATTCAATTACAGGATTAGGCTATGTGTTTAATGAGCGTGGTTTCTTAATGCGTACCTCGATGATGCTTTATAAGTTTGCCTTATCTGGTCGGCCACGAGTGATTTTCCAAAACAATGATGACTATCAGTTGTTTATCTTGAATAATCTCATTAAAAAAACCAATGCTCAGGTTATTCTTGGTTCAGGGGTTAATACTAAAGTTTTTTATCCAAATAAGATTAAGCGAAGCGACGCTAACTTACAATTTCTCCTTGTTTCAAGAATGCTCTGGAGTAAAGGCATAAGTGAATATATTAGTGCTGCAGAAAGGGTTAAAAAGCAGTACCCTGAAACCAAATTTATTTTAGCCGGTGGTGCATCTGGCGGTGGCGCAAAGGGAAACCCGGATGCAATTCCTGAAAAATGGCTAAACGAAGTTAATGCAAGGGGAATCGCTAAATGGATTGGACGTATCCCTTTTGAAGATGTGATGATTTTGTTAGACAATTCTGACGTAGTCGTTTTACCCTCATATTATCCGGAAGGCGTTCCCCGGTCATTAATAGAAGCTGCTGCTAAAGGAAAACCAATTATTACTACAAATACTCCAGGTTGTAAGGAGGTTGTTGTGGATGGCGTCAATGGTTTTTTTTCGTCGCCAAAAGACGTTGAATCGTTAGCAAATTGTATGCTCAAGTTTATTCGAGAGCCAGAGTTAATAAATAAAATGGGTATAGAAAGCCGCAAACGGGCAGTAGATATCTTTGATGAAGAGAAAATTTTAGAAAAAACATCTGGAGTTTATAAGAACGCAGGGGCCTTATAGATATTGTATATTAAAGGTATTTTATCATAATAAAGATTAAAGATTTGTACCAGATGTTCCAGTTCACTGCGATAAATGTTTTTACTATGCATTTTCTTCTTTCTGCAATAAGCTCCTTATGAATGTTATTATGGTTTATAGCTTGTAAGCGAAAATCTTATGGCTAAAATTTATTAATATTACTAATGTAACTCTAAAGCAGCTTTTGTTCCTACTAACAATTTTTACAAGGTCATTTGAAAATGTATTTCTTTTCTCCTAGCAGTAAAAAAAAGGTATTTCTTTTATTAGGTGATATACTCATTGTTCTTATTACCTTTTATATAACAGTGTTTATTAAAATAAAGATTTTTGAACCTTTTAATTTTAAGCTTATTCTGCCAAAGTTCAATTGGTGGGCTTTTACCTTGATATCGCTTTCTCCAATAATTTTTATATTTTTGAACTTTACAATAAAAGTCGTTGGGAAAACAATACAAAACTCCTTCTTTATATAAGCTTTGCAGTTTTGATTACTTCAAGTATTGTTGCATTTCTCTCCTACATCTTTGCTTTTAATATGGTAATCGGCAGAGCAATTCTATTGTTTTATTCTATGTTTAGTATATTGTTGCTCTTTGCCTGGCGCAAACTCTTTGTAAATGTCTTTTCTAAATCGGAATATCTAAAGGAGAAAGTGCTGCTTATTGGTGATGGAGCTATAGTTAATGATATTAATTCCATTGTTAAAACATATAAGATTATTCCTTATGATTTAAAGATTATCAGAAATTATTCAGAGAATCCTGGAACAGATTGTGTGAGTGATTCAATATCCTTCCAAAGCCTTTTTGATATAGTTGTTGACAATAAATTTAATACCATTGTTGTTGCATGTAGCCTCAATGATTTTCCCCTACTGAGAAAATGGCTTTTCGATATGAAATTTAGCGGTATTGCCATTTATGATGCCCTCTATTTTTATGAGGCATTGTCTGCTAAAATACCAATAGATAGCATCAAGGATTCTTGGTTTTTATTCCATAATCAAGGAAAGAAGTTTAATCCTTTTCTTTACAGTAGAATAAAAAGGATTGTGGATATCTTGCTCTCCTTGTGTGGAATAATTATATTGTCCCCACTAATGTTGATAATAGGCCTGGCTATTAAATTATCATCAAAAGGGACAATCTTTTTTAAACAAGAACGTCTGGGGCAAAATGAGAAGCCGTTTACGATACTAAAATTCCGCACAATGATTGTTAATGCGGAAAAGGATGGTCCTAAGTGGTCCAATAAAAACGATTCAAGAGTTACAAAAGTGGGTAGACCTCTCCGTAAGTGTAGATTTGATGAATTGCCTCAGCTATTCAATATCCTAAAAGGAGAGATGAGTTTTATCGGTACGCGTCCTATACGGAAATACTTTGCTGAGAAATTGGCCAAAGATATTCCATACTATCGGCTCCGTTTCATCATAAAACCCGGACTTACTGGCTGGGCGCAAGTCCAAGGCCGTTACTTTGACAATAACGAAGAACAGAAAGAAAAACTTGAGTATGATTTATTTTATATCCAAAATCAATCCCTCTTCTTTGATTTGTTTATTGTACTGAAAACAGTATCGACAGTGTTATTTGGGAAAGGGCAATAGGGCGTAGGTCGTACGATAGAAAAGAGTGTATCTTTATATAACATTAAAGCCCCGGAGTTATCGGGGCTTTAGTGTTTTGTTTCTAAATCGTTTTGGGCAGTAAATTATGGCGCTTGTGGAGGTAGCGCTCCTCGGTATCCTCCACCATCGAGACCAGGCCAGCTAGATGGTAACGGTATAGCGCCATGTGCCGCAGGACCGTCAGGGGCAGGATAGTAATCTTTATCTAACTGAGGATTAGCTTCAGTCCCATTCTTCTCCCAGCCAGGCGCATAATATTTCCTGGAAGCATCAAAGAGTTTTGATGATTTAAACGCAGAAAGGCTTTTGAAATAGTATGAACTGCTTCCTAATCTCTCCTCCCATGATCTGAAAAAATAGTTCTTAGGTCCGGCTGCTGAGCGATAGTAGATATTCCCATCGCATATCTGTGAACCATCTGCCACCCTGCAATCCCTCGCCAGCCAATGATCCATCGTCTGAATGATGATATTGTTATAGACCTCCTGTGGATACCCGGGATAAAAAGTTTCGAGTATATATTCATGCCCTGACCCCTTACCATTCAATTCCTTCCCAAATATAATGGTGTTATGGTATATCTTCCATGGATCACCCCCGCCAAACTCAATACCCTGGTGCCGTCCAAATGGACGCGCCCATACCATCCCATCACCATTCGGACCATGATATTTTCCTGAGAGTAAATTATTTGGATCACGTCTTCCACCGAGCATTGGCTTACTGCAATCAATAATATTATGATGGATATACTTTGTCCCTGGCCTAAGCGGTGAACCTGACCCTTCAAGGGAAACCCCTTTTGAAACGAGGATCATTCTATTGTGATTGATCTCAACATCAGAGCAGCCAGACCCTAACTGAACCACATCATCCCGTGTGCCCGTGAATACATTATCATGGATATGGAGATTGTATGCTGTTTCGTTTGCATCAATTCCATCCCAGGTGTTATTAAACACACAATTCTTGATCTCTATATCATGCGCTGAATCTTCTATCGATATTGCAGTCCCTTGAAGGCTATGCCCAGGTTGAGTACCACATTTGACATCACTCCAGGCAATCCAGGGAGGAACGTTATCAGAGACACGGATACCATCAAGAACAATATCACGAACATCGCCACGGATCATAATAGGTGTCCTCCCACCTGCTATCTCCATATTCTTAAGAGTAATATGATCTGACCCGGATTCAAGTTCAAAGACATTATTCTGATATCTTGCGTTAATACCTTCAATGGTTATATAAGAACTTGATGGTCCAAAAGTGATAATCTCATGGTCTGAGAAGATATACATGGGTGTAGAACGAGGATCGGCGCTGGATGGGATATTGTATCCCATGGCAATTTCCTGCTTACTGGGCTTTAGTCTGATATAGATCTTTTTATTAGAACCATTCCAGAATATACCGGGGCCGATATAAATACTGCCAGACCTGGTATAATCTTCGTTACTTGTCCGAAGATCATCATAATCTTCGTAAGGAACAAGGCGATAGTTGTCGTTTCCGCTTCCAAAATACCCATAAATTTCCCTTGCGTTAGGATACGTATCTACTGACCTGTATATTCCTTTTGAAGAATCGTATACCTCCCACCGAGAGTTAGGAGTTGATCTAAATTCCTTGTAGCAACCGTCAATGGTAACCGACTCATCAGCATAATTTTTTATGGTAATCCAATTTGATTCGTCTCCACGATTATTAATTTCAATTTGACTTTCATAGTAAGTTCCGCCCCTGAGATAGAGGGTATCGCCTGGTTGTAATTTTTCGATACTCTTTTCTATAGTCCTCCAGGGATTAGATAAACTTCCACTGTTTGAATCATTACCATTTGTTGCAACATAATACGTATCTGCCAGACATCTTTCGTTTGTTGATAAAAAAAAGGTTGAGGTTAAGCTTATAAACGATAGGAGAATGGAAAGAGAAAAAACAGGGGGTTTCAGTACTTTTTGAATATGGGATAGTAACATGCCAGCGCCTCCTTATAAAATTTGGCCGCAACAAACACAAGACCTGCAAAGTGCTGTTGTATTTGCCCGGCAACCTTGCTACCGTGTCCTTATGAGGGATTTAGGCCAGTGGCTTTGCGCCCCATCCTTTTGAATGGTTTGCCCTTATCTGGTTTCTACTAAACAACTTCATTACGGAAGGATGCTTAAAATTACTTTATATGAAGGATTGGTTACCTCCTTTCTTAAAAATTTTAAAGCAGAATGAATAGTTGTTAAACCGTAGAATAATTAGACAAATTAAGTTAAAATTTACTCTTATTATTTTAGTTTTTATTGCGGAAAAGGAATAGACTAGCGTCTCTTTAAAATGGCGAGCTAATCTATTCCATGTGTTTTTAACAAGAGTTTATCATAGGGAAAAATCTTGTATTTTACTGTATTCAATATGCAGTTTAGGGGCTTTATTAAGATCTCCATGGTTTGTGGCGCCCTCGAAGGATTCTGCTAATCTTCTTCCTGTACCTGAAATAATAAATACCATTGCATTATTTGCTGCCCAGCCAGGTTGATTTATTATTTCCTGAACGATGGAAGTAATGTCCGGTGTCTGCTGGTCTTGCCCTGATTCTCCCCTGATATCCCATGCGGCAGGATTCCAGCTAACTTTGGCAACCGTTCTTAGTCGAGAAGAGACATTGCCTTTGCTACCAACAAAAGGTGTGGCGTTATTTGAAGCTTCGCCTTTTATCATAAGGGTAGTTTCATCGAAGCTTATTTCATCAGTTGTGAACTGTATATATGCTTTGGTAATTATTGCTCCAGATGGGATGTCTAAGGAATTGAATCTCAATCCAATATTCTGTATTATTCCACTATCGACAACCAATTCTAGATCTGAACTAGACATTCTCATACCACCACTATTTTTCTCCTCAACATCATCGTCTCCTTGTGCTATGGAAACGTCTAATGCGTATATAGTAGTAACTATTGATCTAGGGTCATAAGAGGGATCGGTAGTAATGATTGCTTTGTCCCATGTCACTCCATCTTCGGCTGCCTTGATAATGAGTGGCCGATTTCCCGGTGGAGCAGAAAGACTCTTTGGCAATTTAATCCAGGAATATGCGCCATCAGAAGAAGTCGCCACGGTGATTGCAGGCTCTTCCAGAAAGGAAACCGACAAGGAATTGCTACCGGCATCACTCCCCTTTGCCCGAACCCACAGATAGTACGGGTAATTCTCCTCCGTAACTATGAGAGAATATTCTGCATATGCCCAATCTCCCATCCCCTCCGGTGCAGTAATCGCTGTACCACCCGATGCATCTGCATCACTTACCTTCTTTGCCGTTCCTACAAGCCATGCATAATCTTCTGCTTCAAAAGGAACTGTGTTCGGCGCTGCAACCGTGACCGTATCCCCATCACCATCTTCTACATACCTGACCGTTATCGTATCACTTGCCTCTAGCTCGCCGTCATTCGCTGTTAGTTTTAATTTATACGTACCTTGCTTGGAGAAGGTGGCTGTGGCATTTGTATCCCTCGGATCAGAAAAGGTCACCGTGCCAGGACCACTTACCATACTCCAAAAAGTCTCTAACGTATCATCCGGCAATCCATCATCGCTTACCTGTCCACCAAGAGTAAGATAGTCAGTAGGATCGTAAATTACCTCAAGACTCCCGGCATTTACTGTTGGCGCCTGGTTTTTCGGAGGCTCGGTTGAACTTCCCGATTCTTTTGCTCCCAGGTCGGGCGATGATCCCTTGTAGGAGGATGATGGTATATTTAAAACAACATCTGAATGCCATACAAAATAAGCCGTCCCTTTGTCTATGCAGGGACTTCCATCCAAAAGATGGTAATTGGAATCATATTTAGGTACAACATTTAATAGAATTCCATTGTCCGTAATGCTGTCTTTTATATGCTCCCCGTTGTTATAAAAAATACTATACCCTACAACGGAATCTGTCTTAGCCCTTTTTACTCCCACATTCTTATTATTTGCTATAATGTTATTCAGGGCAATCATGTTGTCTGCACCCGTAATACCTACCACATTACCCACAATAGTATTATGGTAAAGATATACTCTTTCCTTCATGTATGACCCGCCGTAATTCTCCAAAGTATTTCCATCGGGCATGCACCCTACACCGGCCATAGCATTGTTTACAATGACATTATTGAAGATAGAAAATACCCTATCTGACACATCAGAATAATCAATTAATTGAATGCCATCCTCACTATTTCCCGATAAAGTATTGTTATTAATGGCGTATTTTATAGTCGGACCGGCATACCTGTACAAACGGATTTCTATGCCATCATCCCCATTATTTAAAATCATATTGTGTTCGATGGTGTAATACCCCCTTCTTCCGTCAACATCAATCCCATCATCACTCGTGTTTTCAATCGTGTTATAGCCAACATAGCCATAGCCATCCGATTCAAAACTAATGGCATCACCTCCATTGTCACTAAAGATATTATTTTTTATGGTGACTAAATCGTTTACAATGATTGGCTTAGAGGCATTGGTAAATTTCAGACCGCTAATCTCTACATTTACTCCCTTGCCGTTAATAGTTTCAAATACCGTAGCCCTGCCTCCATCGATAACAGTTTGATTTATATACTTGGTATCTTTTGTTGTATAATACCGGGAAGTAATGGTAAGCTTTTTATTGATATTGATACCATTTTCACGGTAGGTTCCGGGAGCAATAATGATAACATCACCGGGCGATGCATTACTTACAGCAGCCTTAATTGTGGAATAATCCCCTGGCACATGAATTGTGCCGGCATATGAAGCGCCTGACAAGCAACACAGGAATGCTATTTTACAGAAAAGAAATTTATATAATTTACCCTTCAACTTTCTCATTTTTTTCTCCTTAAATTTTTAACATATTAATTACTGAAATTTGTTCAGATTATTACACTAATTTTTTTATAATTAAAATGATAGTAGGAGTTAACAGCGAAAAAATTGTAAGATATCTTGTATACCTAAAGCATCTAAAGTTTACGAGGCTTAACCATTCTTAGGTAAATTCGGTTAGTTAAGGTTGTTGTGGAGGCAGCGCTCCTCGATATTTTCTGCCATCCCTGCCAGGCCAACCAAATGGTAAAGGTATAGCGCCAGTTGCTGCCGGACCATTGGGATCAGGATAATAATTCTCGTCTAATTGAGGGTCAGCTTCGATACCGGAGTTCTCCAAACCGGGAGGGTAGTATTTCTTAGAGGATTTAAAGAATTTTGAAGACTTAAACTCGGAAAGACTCATAAAATTTTTTTTACTGCTTTTTTTTCTTTCTCTGTGTGATTTAAAAAAATAAGTTTTAGGATTGTTTATAGAGCGATAGTAGATATTCCCATCATATATTTGAGAACCATCTGCCACCCTGCACTCTCTCGCCAGCCAATGGTCCATCGTCTGAATGATAATATTGTTATAGACCTCCTGTGGTTGATCTCGATAAAAATATTTAAGAATATATTCATGTCCTGTTCCCTTATTGTTTAGCTCCTTCCCAAATACCATAGTGTTATGGTATATCTTCCATGGATCACCTTTACCAAATCTATTAGCTTCATGCTTTGCAAGCGGACGAGCCCATACCATCCCATCACCATTCGGGCCATGATATTTTTTTGAGAGTAATCTATCAGGATCACGTCTCCCACCCAACATCGGTTTGCTGCAATCAATAATGTTGTGATGGATATATTTTGTCCCTGGTTTGGGAGGAGAACCTGATCCATGCCTGGAAATCCCTTTTGAAACGAAGATCATTCTATTGTGATTGATCTCAACGTCAGAGCAGCCAGACCCTAATTGAACTCCATCATCCCGGGTACCTTTAAATATGTTATTGTGGATATGAAGATCATACGATGTATCAACTGCGCCGATTCCATCCCAGGTATCTTCAAATGTGCAATTCTTGATTTCTATATCGTATGCTGAATCCTGAAGACTTATTGCAGGCCCCTGAAAAGCATGTCCAGGTTCCGTACCACATTTGACATCACTCCAGGCAATCCAGGGAGGAACGTTACCGGAGACATGAATACCATCGAATACAATACCATGAACACCGTTACGGATCAAAACAGGTGTCCTACCACCTATTATATCGATGTTCTTAAGAAAAATGTGGTTTGATCCTGATTTAAACTCAAGGGCATTATTCTGATATCTGAGATTAATACCCCCGATATGTATATATGAGGATTTCTCCTGAAAGGTGATAACTTCGTGGTTTGGAAAGATGTGCATCGATGTAGAGCAAGGATTTGTATCTAAGGGGATAGCATACCCCATAGCAATTTCTTGTTCACTGTGCTTTAGCCTTATATATATCCTTTCATCGGAACTATCCCAGAATATACCCGGGCCAAGATAAATATTACCAATATCAGTATAGTCTTCATTATCTGCGCTAAGATCGCTGTATCTTTCATAAGAAACAAGCCGATAATTACCATTTTCACTTCCAAAATACCCATGAATACCCTCTGCGTTGAGGTATGTATCTACCGACCTGTATATTCCTTTTGAAGAATCGTATACCTCCCACCGAGAGTTAGGAGTTGATCTAAATTCCTTGTAGCAACCATCAATGGTAACCGATTCATCAGCGTAATTTTTTATGGTAATCCAATTTGATTTTTCTCCATGATTGTTAATTACAATTTGACTTTCATAGTAAGTTCCACTCCTGAGACAGAGGGTATCGCCCGGTTGTAATTTTTCGATACTCTTTTCTATGGTCTTCCAGGGATTAGATAAACTTCCATTGTTTGAATCATTACCATTTGTTGCAACATAATACGTATCTGCTAGACATCTTTCGTTTGCTGATAAAAAAAAGATTGAGGTTGCGCTTACAAAAGATAGGAGAATGGAAAGGGAAGGAAAGAGGGGGGTCAGTACTTTTTGAATATGGGATAGTAACATACCAGCGCCTCCTTATAAAATTTGGCCGCAACAAACACAAGACCTGCAAAGTGCTGTTGTATTTGCCCGGCAACCCTGCTACCATATCCACAACAAGGATTTAGGCCAGTGGCTTTGCGTCCCATCCTTTCGAATGGTTTGCCCTTATCTGGTTTCTACTAAACAACTTTACTACGGAAGAATGCTTAAAATTACTTTATTATGAAGGATTGGTTGCCTCCTTTCTTAAAAAGTTCGGGGCAGAATGAACAGTATTTAAAGTTACAAAAAATTATAGAGAGGATGAAAATGGAAAGAGAAAGTGGATGCTTTTTAAATGGTTTTGAGATATGGAATAGTAACATACCAGCACCTCCATATAGAATTGGGCCGCAACAAACACAGAGGCCTATGTGAAGTGCTGTATTTGCCCGGCAACCCTGCTACCATATCCACAACAAGGATTTAGGCCAGTGGCTTTGCGTCCCATCCTTTCGAATGGTTTGCCCTTATCAGGTTTCTAAAAATTGATTTTATTATTTCAAAACATGTAAATTGTTCAATGCAAAATTAGCGGTTCATATACCAACAAATTATATAATCACTACAAAAATAGTAATATCAAATGTACTTAGTATTTACGATATTTTTTTACTTAAAATGAATATTATATGAAGTATGTCAAAAGATTTTTAAATGAACAAAAATGTATTTTATGGCACATGAATGCACTTTATACACAGCGTCATTAACCAGATACGAATCTCCGTTTTCACGGGGACAAGTATGTCATTCCCGCGGAAGCGGGAATCCAGAAAAATACTGGATTCCGGGTCAAGCCCGGAATGACAGAAAGTTGTAAACTTATGTCGCTATGTATAGTTATCCTGTTCTTAAATTAAAAATTTAATCCGGCGCTTAGAGATACTGTATTTTTCGTGAGATCACCCAAAGTAATAGTATTATCTCTGCGGTTATAGCCATAATCAAATTCAGCAAACCACCAATCTTGAGGATTGTATATTATATTCAAGTTAGCGCTAATGCCATTAACCTCTTCAACAATACCTAATGCATCGTTGCGTTCAAAAAATTCGAGATTGAAATAATTAACTTCAACGGATGCTTCAAATCGATTAAGTTCCCAGGTATATCTTAGTCCAATAGCAGTAAAAAAATAGGAGTTATTATCGGTAGAACGCTGTTCCTTTACACTTCTTTCCGCAAATACCTCAATTGATGAAACTGGAGTAACAAAGTATCGATTTCCCAAGATAGTCTCGAATCCTTCAAAATTTTCAAGGGTACTGTGGTTTCCATAGTTACTGGTCTTATAATGAGTTTTTAAATATAATTCATTTTTTGGAGTGATTTTCCACTCTATATCAAATGGAACATTTTTCTTTATACTATCCCTGTTCGGGCTTGAATCGTATCGCACAATACTATAAAGAAATCCAGAAGAAATCTTAATTGGCAAAAAAGGATATTGGTACTCAACAATTGCACTTAGAGTATCAACATTAGAATCGGAATCTTCAAACTCCTCTTCTTGATAACTCACATCACGGTTGGTATAATGAATCGAGAAATCGAGATTAGGAAAAAAATCAGGAAAATCAAGATCAAAACTTGCGGTGTTCGTTATAATAGTTCTTCGGTCTACAAAGACATTAGGTCCTTGATCTTCAATTGGAATCTCATCATCAATAATAGCCCCAAAAAATCTTCTCTGTACCCCAGGAGGAATCACACTTCTTTTTATCCTGTCACTGAAACTAAGTTTGAAATCATTAGCAAAGTTGAAATCTATGGCTCCTTCTAATGATTGATTAACATGGTTGAGGTCTTGTATACGCATATACTCATAAATTGCGGCGTTGTAATCGAAGTGAACAAGTGAATAATCAGAAAGGGGTGATAAAAGTCCTATATTAAACTGGTGAAGAGTGTAAAAATCTGCTGTCTCATCTTCAAAAGTGTTGAATACATTGTCATCATAAGTTTCAATTAGCTCATATGATGGTTTTATTTCGAGCGTACCGATATGCAAGTTATTATAAAGCATATCGATTTCTTCCATAATATTGAAACCTGGTTGGTCCGGAAGTCCATCTATTTCGAGATTTTGAGAAAGCGCCTCTTCGCATAACGCGTGAGAAGGTCTAAAAAATATAAAAAAGATCATCAGAAAAACAATGCTCAACAAAACGAATTGTCTACAATAGTTAGTCTTCATGAATAATATAAGTATTTTTTTATTGATTATAAAGATACAGTTCTTCAATTTAACTGAGGATTCTATTCTAAACAGGAAAGATTTTCAAATATAATCTGGAAAATTATTTCGAGGGAAAATAAAGAAATGAATTTTCTTGTATAAAGATTAAAGATATCGGTAGAATCGGAGAGGGTAAAATATAAAAATACCTAAGAGGCTATAAAAAGCTTCTCCGTTAAAATTTACAGAATAAAAATTAGGAAAAAGAACATGGAATTAGCATATTTTATTATTAGTGTCGTATCATTAATTGTAGTTTGTCTTCTATTTTATGGAAAATATCTTTTCAAGCGTAAGAGAAAAAAATGACTATAAGAAAGATACGGTTTTGTACGTGGTTTTTCTTCCGAACTACGGTATTTTTTATCTTAATGCTCACCTTTTTTTGTCCTGGAGGATTATCTGTGGCATTGGCACAGATAAAAAAGATTCCTGCTCCTGAATTAACGGGCGGTACTGCCTGGCTTAATGTCGCAAGGCCGCTTACCCTTGCTGATGTAAAGGGAAAGGTTGTACTCCTTGATTTTTGGACATATTGCTGTATTAACTGTATGCATATTATTCCAGATCTCAAAAAATTAGAGGCAAAGTACCCGAATGAATTCGTGGTTATAGGAGTACATTCTGCAAAGTTTAAAAATGAACGGGAATCAGAGAATATCCGTCAGGCCATTCTCCGATATGAAATTGAGCATCCCGTAGTTAATGATAGCAATTTTGCAATTTGGCAGGCCTACGGAGCCAAAGCATGGCCTACGCTTGTATTGATCGACCCTGAAGGAAATGTCGTTGGGAGAGATACAGGAGAAGGACATTATGAGGTCCTGGATAAAATAATTGGGGATGTAATCTCTGTGTATCGTTCTAAAAATCTTCTGAGTGAAAAACCCTTGCCCGTTTTGTTAGAAAAAGACAAAAAGGGTCCAAGTCTTTTTTCCTTTCCGGGCAAGGCGCTAGCGGATGAGGTATCAAATCGCTTATTTATTGCTGATTCCAATCATAATCGAATTGTTATTGCTACCTTAGATGGCAAAGTTCTTGATGTTGTTGGTAATAGTAAAATAGGCAAGGATGATGGTACCTTTACAGAAGCCAGCTTTAATCATCCGCAAGGGATGGCATTCCACCGTGATTATTTATATGTGGCAGATACCGAAAACCATCTTATTCGCAAACTAGACTTAAAGACAAAAACGGTTAAGACAATTGCCGGTACCGGTAAACAGGCAAGTTTCATGGCTGCCGGTGGAATGGGCACATCATCTCCTCTTAATTCACCCTGGGACCTGGTCTTTTTAAAAGGGCAGTTATATATAGCCATGGCTGGCGCTCACCAGATCTGGAAGATGAATTTGGAGACTACGGTTTTTGAGTCTTATGCTGGTAGTGGCAGAGAGGGTTGCATCGACGGTCCGTTAGATACGTGTGCTCTGGCGCAACCCAGTGGTATTACCGTCGCTGATAAAAAGCTTTATTTTGCAGACAGCGAGGTAAGTGCAGTTCGTTATGTAGATATGGAAAAAAAGGAGGTAAAGACGGTTGTTGGACAAGATCTTTTTGTTTTTGGGGATGTAGATGGCCAAGGTGAGGAGGTACGTTTACAGCACCCCCTTGGTGTATGGAATCATAACGGACTTATTTATATTGCTGATACTTATAATCATAAAATTAAGGTATTAAACCCGATGGACAAAACATGCCGAACAATCTTAGGAAGTGGACAGTCCGGTCACAATGATGGTAAAGATGCCCAGTTTTATGAGCCTGGCGGTCTCAGCATTGCTAATAATAAATTGTACATTGCTGATACTAATAATCATGCAATCCGGGTAATGGATATAAAGACAAAAGAAGTGAATACTTTACAAGTTACGGGATTAAAAGTAGAAATCACAGAGAGCAAACCACTCACGATTACATTACCTTTTGCAAAGGTATTAGAATTACCGTTAAAGACCCTGAAAGCAGAATCTCGCATACAGTTAACATTAAACATCGATCTTCCTAAAGGATATCATTTGAATCCCAATGTCCCATTAGTATATAGTATTGAAGCGGGAAATGGTGTTCAGGTAGAGCAGGGTAGCCAGGAAATAAGACTTGAAAAACCTGTATTACCTATAAAAACATCTTTTGAAACTGAGTCTGAGATACAAACTACCGATTTAAAAATTTCTGCAAGTTTTTACTATTGCAGAGAAGATAATCAGGGAGCATGTTATGCTGATGCAGTGATCTGGCATTATCCACTCAAAATTGATAAAGATTCTGGCGATAGTGTGGTAACAGTAAGTTATTCTGCAGTCTTACCTTAGTATCCCTTATTAGGATATAAACTGTATCCTTGCATATATTCTGGAAATTTGCAGGGGTTTAACAGTTATGCATGACTCATCAACTCTTCCCTCTTATATATTTTGTATAATTGGTTATAGAGACCGCCAAGTCGGAGTAGTTCTTCATGACTCCCTTCTTCTATTTTTTCTCCTTTGTTTATTACGATGATCTTATCGCAGTGAAGGATAGTAGAGAGCCGGTGCGCGATAAAGATGGATGTTCTGCTTTGGGAAATTTTCTGAATAGCATTTTGGATTAATATCTCTGATATGGGGTCCATGCTTGATGTTGCCTCATCAAAGATTAATACCCGTGGGTCGTAGATTATGATCCTGGAAAGAGAAATAAATTGGCGTTCACCTACGGAGAGATTTGCGCCTCGCTCCAGGATTTGCATATCAAGCTCCTTTGGCATCCGTTTTATAAAGGGCATCAATCCCAATTCCTCGATGGTGCCTAATATCTCAGAGTCTGATATAGGTTTAAATAAAGTAATATTGTCCCGTAACGTACCTGCAAATAAAAAGACATCTTGACTTACTAATCCAATGACGTGCCGTAATCCAATTTTTTCTAATTTTCGTATATCAATTTGATCCAGACAGATTATACCCTTTTGGATCTCATAAAGCCGCGTTAATACATTTACGATAGATGTTTTTCCACTACCCGTTACACCTACCAAAGCGGCAGACTGACCTGCTTCTATTTGAAATGAGATATCCTTTAATACATAACTATGATCATTGTAGCTAAACCAAACGCGGTCAAATTTTATTGCTCCCTTGAAGTCGCTTTTAGAAATTTCCCTGCCAGGATTCGGGATGATGTAATCGGCCTCGGATGGTTCTTTCATAAGAGAAAAGATGCGCTCTAGTGATGCCATAGCACCTTGAAAGATATTATACTTTTCCACGATATCCCTGATAGGTTCGAATAAGCTATGAATATATGAGAGAAATGCTACCAATACTCCCAAAGTGAGAAGATTATTTGCATATCGTACAGCGCCGTACCAGAGGATTAAACCAACAGTTAATGCACTTACGATATTAATCGAGGGTTGAAATACAGCAAAATAACGGATGTATTTGACTTGTTCTTTCAAATAATCATCGTTGATCTCATTAAATTTATCATAATTCTTTTTTTCCCGGTTAAAGAGTTGGATAACTTTCATTCCGGTAAGATTTTCATTGAGATAGACATTGATACGTGCCAGCTTGCGCCGGATTTCTCGAAATGAATTTTTCATACGGGCGCCAAACCAGAGAGAGATTATGATAATAACAGGAAGAAAGGCGAGTGTGATAAGTGCAAGTTCCGGTTTTAACATAAACATGGCCACAAAGATACCAATGATGATGCAAATATCCGCAATTACCACAATAACACCAGCCGAAAAGAGTTCCCCAACGGCTGCAATATCATTCGTTAAACGTGTAATGGTCCTTCCAACAGGATTTTTATCGAAAAAAGAAATAGGAAGTGATTGGACATGGTTAAAAAGTTCCATGCGCATATCGAGCATAACCTTTTGTCCAATGGCTTGGATATTATAACTCTGCGCTACTACCAAAAGTAATCGCATTGTTTCAATTCCTAGCAAAGCTAATGCTATCTTATATAGTAATAATGTGTCTCCTTTGTTTATACCATTATCAATAGCATATCCAAAAAGATAAGGGCCTAGCAAAAACAGGACAGTGGTAATCATTACCATAAGAACGGATAAAATGCCGGATATCTTATAACGCAGAATATAAGATAATAACTGTCGTATAACCGTTCTATCGTATAGCTTACCTGATAAAATATCTTCACTAAAAAACTCTTCTTTTTTCATAGCTTTGGTTTTACCAAAAAGATACAGAGAACGCGGGGAAAGATTCTTCTTCTAGATCTGAGACGAACCTATTGAATTAATTTTTCTTCCAACGCTTCTTTGCTGTATAAGGAGGTATATAAACCGTTGATTTTGATAAGTTGCTCATGTGTTCCCTTTTCAACTATCATACCATTTTCCATAACTACAATCATATCAAAGTTTCTGATAGCAGGGAGTCTGTGCGTTACGACCAGGAGGGTTTTACCAGCAAAATATTTTTGTATATTTTTCAGTATCGCATCCTCTACTCGCGCATCCACGGCGGAAAGGCAATCATCGAGTATGATAATATCTGGATGCATAGCCAATGCACGGGCAATGGTAATGCGTTGTTTTTGTCCACCTGAGAGGTTAACCCCGCGTTCACCCAAATAGCTATCAAATTGGTTAGGGAGTTGCTGAATTTCTTTCTCAATCGCTACCATTTGAGCAATTTTTTGAGCGCTATAGTAACTGCTTTTCTCATCCTCTACACCAAATAATATGTTATCCACAACTCTTTCCGAAAACAGGAATGTGTCTTGCGGAACGAAGCCGATAATTTTCCGCAAGGCCTTAATATGTATCGTATTGATATCCATACCGCCGATAAAAAGGCTTTTATCAGATACCGGGATTATACGGGGAATCAGGTTTACCAATGTCGATTTTCCACTCCCTATTGGTCCCACAATAGCAATTCTTTGTCCCGCAGGAATTTTCAGGTTTATACCCTTGAGAATCCATTCCTTGTTACCATCATATCGAATATGGATATCCCTAAATTCGATTTCGCCATGAGGTATGTATGTTACATTATCTTTTGAAATAATTTCAGGCTTTTCGTTCATTACCTCATCAATACGCTTCATAGAGGCGTTTCCACGCTGCAAGAGGGATAGACTCCATCCAACGGCGGTCATGGGCCAGACCATCATTGAGATATAACGCTGGAAGGCAACCAGAGTACCAAGGGTAATAACTTCTTCAATAACCATCCTCCCGCCGATGAGAAGTAAAATAATAACACCCATATAGGTTGTATATTCGAATACCGGTCCCAGGAGAGACTGAGGAATAGCGAGCTTAAGGTTTTTCTTCATAAAATTCTTACCTAGTTTCAAGAGAGTTTTTTCTTCCTGTTGAGACATATTAAAGGATTTTACAATACGGATACCTGATATGTTCTCTTGCACCTTTTCACTAATTCTCGAAAATTGTTCCTGGACACTCCGAAATCGTTTATCGATAACATCCTTAATTTTATATGCAATGAAGGGTATTAATGGCATTAATAAAAATGTATAGAAAGATAATTTGGGAGACAAATAAAGAATAATCGGTGGTATTACAAAAAAATAAAATATTGCATCCAGCCCTACCAATAATCCGGGGCCTACAGCCATACGAACAGCGCTCATGTCATTCGTAGCCCTTGACATAAGATCACCTGTTTTATATTTTTGGAAAAATTTTTCGGAAAGTGTTTCGATATACCCAAAGAAGGCCATGCGAAGGTCGTAATCACAACGAAAGGATGTTCCAATAAAATATATTCTCCAGACATACCGACATATCCCCTGAAAGAGGCTCAACAGGATGTATAAGGCGGAAAGGATTACAATCTTTGTAAGACTTACCTCTTTAGAAAGGATATCAAGCGCCTTCTTTATAATAAGTGGTGGGAAGATGTTAATTATGTCTACAGCGATAAGCGATAGAGTCCCTATAATAAAATAGCGTTTATACTTCTTTACAAACACCCTGTAGATAAGGTTCTTTTCCCAAAATTCCCGAAACTTCTTTATCAGCATATTGGATTGATAGTTTTTTAGAAAATACAAAAATTCTAAAATTATCTCTGTATTTTTATGAATTTATTTATAAAATATTTACATTATCATATATATCCTGAATTGTATATAATTAATTATTAATAAAAAACCAGGAGTATTTAGATGAAAAAAAATATGTTAAGAGAAACGGTTTATGCTTTTAATAACACCGATATTGTTGCCACCTATGATTTTGATATGGATGTGTGGCATCCTAATCGTACAAAAATGGCGTTGGTTGTGTGTGAGATACTGCCTTTTTATACGAACGATAATTTAAGGATATTAGACCTTGGTGTAGGAACGGGTTATCTTACTCACAAGCTCATTGAAACATTTCCCAATGCAAGGGTTATTGCGGTAGATGCTGCTGAACTTATGATAGAGAAGGCTAAATTAAGGCTAAAAGATCACCTCAAACAAATAACGTTTCAAACCTCTACTTTTCAGGAGTTGCCAGATAAAGGAGCTACTCTTTCTCCTATGGATGTTGTAGTCTCCTCTTTTGCTCTTCATCATTTATATAAAGAAGAAAAACTTATACTATTCAAGTATATACATTCAATATTAAAACCAAATGGCTGGTTTATAAATTGTGACATCTTTAAGGCAACCGATACGGTACTTGAGGATCGATTCCGGTATTTACACCGTTTGGGAATACAACAAAGGATAAAAAGGATTAAACATCAAGAGAAGTCTATTGATCAAATCTCTTCAGAATTGATAGAAAAGGAGAAAAAGGGCGGAGACCATCCTTTATTCCTTATGGAGGACATGGAGCTTCTGAAAAAGGCTGGATTTCGTATAACAGAGTGCTTTTGGAAAGAGTACCGGGAAGCAGTGTATGGTGGTATAAAATGATTCGCCTGAACACTGTCAACCTGGTTTTTGGTAGTAAGGTTATTTTAGATACCGTTTCTCTGCACATTCAGAGAAATGATAGAATTGGTCTCATCGGCCCTAATGGCACAGGGAAATCTACCCTGTTCAAAATCATTTGCAGATGTATCGAACCTAGCGCCGGCACGATTATTTTTGCAAAAGACACAAGCATTGGCTATCTGCCTCAGGAGGGTTTTGTCTTTAAGAAAAAAACTATTTTTGAAGAAGCGAGTTCCGCCTTTGAAGACATCCTTTCCTTGAAAAATCAGATTAATAAAATTCATACTCAATTGGAGGATTCTTCTCTGCAGGATGAAGATCGCCAAGCGCTCCTTGATCACTATGCGCACTTGCAGCATCAACTCGAGGTTGTCAATGGTGCCAAGGTTAATGCAGAGACAGGCAAGGTCTTAAAAGGTATGGGTTTTAAAGAGGCAGATTTTGAAAGGAGTATCAGCACCTTTAGCGGTGGATGGCAGATGCGAGTGGCTCTCTCGAAACTATTACTCCAGGAGCCTAATTTACTCCTCTTAGATGAACCAACAAATCATTTGGATATCGATTCTATCCTTTGGCTGGAAGAATACCTGAAAGAATTTAAAGGAGGATTGATTATCATATCACACGACCGGGCATTTCTGGACCGGAATGTTAGTAAGATTTGGGAGTTAGAAAAGGGAGATATTTCTGAATACTATGGTAATTATTCCTTTTATGAAGCTGAGAAAGAAAAGCGTAAAGAATTGCAGATTGCACGATATACCAATCAGCAGAAAAGGATTAAAGAGGTTGAGCGCTTTATAGAAAGATTCAGGGCTAAGAATACTAAGGCTTCTCAGGTGCAAAGCCGGATACATATGCTTGAAAAGATGGAAAGAGAAGAACTGCCAGAAGATACGGTAGAACAGGTAAAATTTAGATTTCGTACATCGAAACAAAGTGGTGTAACAGTACTTGATGTTAAAGATGTCTCACACATATATGACGGACGTTTCATCTTTCAGGATATTTGTTTTTCGATTGAAAGGGGGGAAAAGGTAGCTCTTGTAGGACAAAACGGATCCGGAAAATCTACGCTATCACGTATCATAGCAGGTATTGAACAGCCATACTCCGGGACTATCAAGATGGGGCATAATGTCCTTTCTGAGTATTTTGCCCAGGAACATGCAGAAAAATTAAACAACAATAATACCTTATTACAAGAAATCGAATCTGTTGCTCCCTTTTCCATGATTCCTCATGTTCGGCACATATTAGGCGCCTTTCTCTTTTCGGGTAATGATGTCTTCAAGGCGGTTAATGTCTTAAGCGGTGGTGAGAAGTCCCGTTTATCCCTTGCCAAGATGCTTCTGAAATCTGCAAATTTTTTAATTCTGGACGAGCCGACCAATCATATTGATATCACTACCAAGAAGATTCTCAAGAATGCATTGTTGGATTATACAGGAAGCGTGTTGATTGTATCTCATGATAGAGACTTTTTGGATGGTTTAGTCTCCAAGGTTTATGAGTTGCGAAATGGCAAGATTCATATTCATTTAGGAAGTTTTAAGGATTTTCTTGAAAAGAAGGCGTCCGTATTGCATATGGAAATCGCAGAGACTGGGATGAGGGATACGCCCTCTTCAAAATTAGAGGATTGTGGCTCTCAAAAACAACAGTACTTGCAAAAAAAGGAGCAAAATGCCAGAAAACGTAAGCTCACAAAGGAGGTCCAAACCGTTGAAGAACATATTGCTCTCCTTGAGATGCAAAAAAAGGAATTCGATCATGTCTTTTCAGATGTAACATTATACAATGATAAAGAAAAGTCTGTAGAAATCAATAAACAGTATAAAACTCTCACGGAGGAATTGGACTCCCTTTATAAGAGATGGGAGATAGCTCATACTGAATTAGAATCTCTCCATGATACCTATACATAACGACATAAATTCTCAGCAATCTGCTATTCCAGGTCTAACCCGGAATCTATTGTTTTTCCAGGTTTCCGTTCCCCACTTCCCATTTTCATGAGGGCAAATTTCGTGAGGACAGGTTTCACGGGAATGACATGTACGTCTCTGATGCATGCGCTATGTATAAATAAAACCATAATAAATATAGTATCTGAATTCAAACAGATGGTTCAAAATCAGAAACGATTGAACCTGTGAACTTACAATCAAAGGCGACTATATACCGTATGGCTTTATTTAATTTGATTTTACAGAGTGATTTTTATAAGATTTTAAAATATTATGTTGATTTTTAACTTCTCATAGGGTAATAACTCATACGTTATCTTATGTATCATAACATTACTCCTTCGTCTTCTATGTTTACAAGCTACGTATATAAATATTTTTCTAAGCTACTGTTTACTCTATTGATAATTTCTGCTTTCTTTTTTTGCCAAACCGCATCAGCCGTTACTATGCAAGGAAATATTTATAAAACCTCCAAGAAAAAGTACAGCGCAAAAAAGTGGATTAAAAATGGGCAATCAAAATATAAACAAGCCAAATATGAACTTGCTGTTAAGGCATTCAATAAGTCCGTTGCCTGTTATCCCGATTATTTTGAGGCATGGTATGGTTTGGGAAGTGCATTATATTGTTTAGGCAAGTATGATATGGCTATTCAAGCTTATGATAAGGCATTAAGTATCAAACCTGACAATTATACAACGTGGGTAAATAAAGGGATTGCTTTATATAAGAAAGGCAATTACGAAGAGGCCTTAAAATTATACAACAAGGCTATTGAATCAGATCCTAAATTTTCAAGCGCCTGGTATAATAAGGGTGTTATCTTCATTGCATTAGGCAGGAATACAGAGGCAATGTGGGCGTTTGAGAAGGCTATTGAGATTAGTCCTCAGGATGATCTGGCATGGCATGGGAAGGGCTATCTTTTAATTCTCCTGGAGAAATATGAAGAGGCTCTTCAGCTCTTTACGAAAGCAGCTCAGGGAAATCCAAATAGGGGATGGGCCTGGAATAATATGGGTATTACCCTCGATAAATTACATATGTATGATGAAGCAATCAAGGCCTTTGATAAGGCAATCGATATTAATCCGAAAAGTGCAAGGGCGTGGCATAATAAGGCTAATACACTATATAGTCAGGGGAAATATGAAGAATCTATGAGAACGTATAATAAGGCAGTGGCGCTGGACCCACTTCTCTATGCAAATAGTAAGAATTAGTTATTTTAGAATAAAATAAAAGGTTAGGAGTATTTTTCAGGTGAAGATTGTAAGAAAAACATTTCAAATAATATCTATGTATACAGTACTCGGTTTTTTAACTATGGTGAGTTTACAGCAAATTAGCATAGCTGCATGGTCATCTTTTGCAAAAGAAAATACTGCTATTTGTATGGCGCCAGGTCAACAAAGTCTTCCGCAGATCGTAAGCGATGGCGCTGGCGGAGCAATTATTACCTGGGAAGATGCCCGGGATGTGCACTTTGATATCTATGCCCAACGGGTCGATGCTCATGGAAATGTTTTATGGAATAAGGATGGTGTTCCTGTTTGTACTGTACCAGAAAACCAAAACCGGCCAAAAATTATTAGTGATGGCGCCGGGGGGGCTATTATTACCTGGCATGATGTACGAAGTGGCAGCGGCAACTATGATATTTATGCTCAACGTATTGATGCAGATGGTAAACCCCAATGGGTATCCAATGGTATGCCGATTTGTACCGAAGTAAATGCGCAAAATAATCCCTGTATTGTAATGGATGGCGCAGGCGGGACTATCATTATCTGGCAGGATTTTCGGACTAACTATGCAGACCTCTATGCTCAGCGTATTCGTAAAGACGGAGAATTATTATGGAAAGAGAATGGGGTGCTTATCTGTGGATCTTCAGGAGCGCAAAGCGCGCCAATAGCGGTGGATGATACTACGGGAGGCGCTATTGTAATATGGCAGGATTTCAGAAGAAGTTATGCAGATATCTATGCACAACGAGTTGATGGAGGCGGTAACATATTATGGGACAGAGGTGGAGTTCCTCTCTGTACTGCATCAGGGCACGAGAGTTTCCAAGTTGCTATCAATAATGGAGCTGAGGGTGCAATTGTAGCATGGGTTGATACCCGTAATGGAAATAACGATATCTTTGCACAGCAGATTGATGGAAATGGCGCCGTACACTGGCAAACGAATGGTATGCCCCTGTGTATCGCAAAGGGTAACCAAAATTATCCTGTAATTACTGGCGACGGGGCAGGGGGAGCTATTCTTGCATGGTGGGATATGCGAAGTGGTGTATTCGATATCTATGCGCAACATATTGAACTTACTGGCAATATCCCCTGGATGGAAAATGGTATTCCCATATGTGCTGAATCCGGTATCCAGAACAATGTGAGTATAACTAGTAACGGTTCTGGCGGTGCAATAGTAACCTGGAATGACAACCGTGCTGATATGTTTGATGTATACGCCCAGCAAATCGATTCAAAAGGGCTTGCAATGTGGAGCGGAAAAGGGGTTCCGTGTAGTACAGCATCCGATACTCAATGTTTTCCCGTCCTTGTTAGTGATGGTACTGGCGGTGTTATTATTGCCTGGCAGGATGGCCGCAATAAGGATAAGAGTTATTGGGATATTTATGCCCAAAAGATCAATAGTCAGGGCTTTTTGGGAGATGAATAAGGGCTAGAATTATAGCCCTTGAGATAATTCATGTGTCTGTTGTCTATACCGGCTAAACATATCGTGAAGTTTTTGAAAAATTTCCTTAATAATCGTAGTATTTTTAAAGTACAAATTCCAGGAAAGCTCTTCATCTTCAAAGGATTCTGTAAATCGGGGAATCATTTCATCTACTACATGGCTTACCTGACGGTGCCTTAAGAATAATGTCGGTACACGCTCTTCTGCCTCATGTATTGTCTCTACCGGAATAATTCCATTCCATTCCTTGGAGAAACCCTCAACAATGTAAAGCTTGCCGTGCTTATCAAACAACTGATACCATACATGGGCAAAGGAGATGGAATTTTCTTTATCTACTACCCACCCCCATACAATGTCCCCATCTATAGCTAACTCGGAGAGTTTGGAAAAGAACAAGAAAACAGAGTCTTCACAATCACCCCGTTTACTCTGTATTGTTTCGAAAGGGGTTTGCCAATAATCTGTTTTCGGAGGTTCGGCACGGTAATCAATATCAAAGGCGATTTCCCTATAAGCCTCGTAAATTTGCTCGCCGTTATCGAAGGTATCAATACACCAATCTCTATAAAGCAGGTTCTCTGGAATGGTATTTCCTTCTTGTGGGTATGCTATGGAAGACTTTGCTGAGTAGGTGTCTTCAACAGGCTTATAGCCCCTTCCACTCAGAAACATATCTGCATATGAAACATCCGCAATTGCTTCTATATAATATGTTCCAGATAAAACAATGAGGGTTATAACGATTAAGAAATATTTCATAAATAAATAACATTGTCTACTGCTTAAGAAGTAAACGGAACGAGACCTGAGAAATGTTTCCCCGTACCATGGGATTCATTATTCATAAATGTGCGATGAGAGATGAATTTTTCATAACCATATTGAAAAATTTAGTAATCATAAAATTTTAAAGAACATAACATAATTTTACTTTACATTCCCTATATTGTCAAACGTGAGCAGCAAAATTTCTTAAAGAAGATAGCGAATCTTTCATCCACAGATGAAAGAAGAATGAGGAATGTAATTTATTTACCACTATGGCATGCTATGGGTAAAGAACCACATCAGGGCGAGATTGAATGGACGAAAGATTTATTCCCAGTATGTCTGCCGTTTGAGTATTTAAGGTTAATGTTAACTTTTCTGGTTGTTGAACACCCAATGAAGTGGTTTTCGGGCTGTTTAATAATGTCTGAGCTATCTCAGATGCTTGAATACCTGTATAAGTATAATCTGTCGAGACAGATATCAATGCCCCTGCCTTTACAATTGCACTTGATGTGCAGAATGTAGGTAAGTTATATTTCAGTGTCCCTTTGAGGATAGCGTCTAATGAATTTTTGGTAATTACGGTGCCATCAGGGATTATCCATAAAATATCTATTTTACGAATAATAGTGTTTAATACTGATGTTGCTTTATTTTCTGAGTCAACTTCTTTTGTAATGAGATTGAATTCAAACTTTTTTGCGATATGGGTTGCTTCCGAGATAATTTTCCCTGTTTTCGTAGGATCATAAATAACTCCTATATTCTTATGGGCGCCGAGAAACTCTTTGAGAACAGCAAATTGGTCCTCTACCGATGCTTCAGATGAGATGCCAGTAATATTGCCTCCCTGGAGATTAAAGCGTTCGTGATTAATAACCATACAAAATATAATAGGTATATCCGTAAATTGATCTTTTACGATCGTTGCGGCAAGGATTCCTACTGCTAAGATAAGATCGGGTTTGAATTTCTTACCCTTGATGTTTTGGATAATTCTTTTACCCTCCTCTGCATCTCCGTTCAGGTTATACATTGCCCGTATAGAGATATTTTTCCCTTTACATCCTTCTTGAAAACCCTTAACAGCTTCATCGTAAGCTACAATTTGTTGACTTTGAATAATGATGACCGTGTTTTCTTTTGCAATCGCTGGGGAAGTATGGAATGAGATTTGGAAAAGAAAGGTGATGATATACCAAAATATTATGAGTATTCGAATACTAAGGTATTTGTTATATTTTTGCATCGCTCTTTGGTATCGTTCAATAGGTAATAATTATATTCTGCCGTGTTAAAATTGATAACTCAATCCAACAAAAAATGTCCTTCCCGGCCGGGGAAGATCATCCGGTATGCGGGTAGGCCCCGGGTCACTGTAATCTTTATCAAGAATATTGAATACCGTCCCCTGCACCTCCATGGTCTTAAAGAATTCCTTTCCAATGATAGAGAGATTAAGGAGTGCATAAGCTGGTAGATCGTCTCTTAGGTCAGTATCAACCCTTGAGCGTTTTCCGCTAACAAAAGTACTTATATTAGTATTTATATACTTCCAGTAATGTACATTTATACCAAAATTACCTTTATGTTGTGCAACAAATGGCAAGTCGTTTCCTTCGTTATCTTCTGGATTTTGAAAGGTATAATTCATAAAAATATAATTATCTTTGTAAATATCCACCTTAGTTTCCATCTCAATACCCTGAACACGGGCATTGGTAAGATTTTCAAAACGTGAGGAACCATCGGCGCTACGTTGCAGAGCAATAAGATCTTTAATATCGTTGTAAAAATAATTGACACTGCTGGTAACATATTTATTAAATTGGTAACTTAATCCAACCTCGTATGTCCTTATTTTTTCTGGGTCCAGGTCCTTATTTCCAACACCAATTTGAAACATCTCATAAAAGCTCGGTGCCCGGAATGCCTCCCCATAAAGAAGTTTTAGTGAAGCATTTTTCAAAAATGCCCATGTTAAGCCAGCTCGTGGACTTGTTGCATTACCAAAATCATTGTATCGATCATGTCTTACACCAAGGGTGAGATTCAGGGTATCAGTAATATCCCAAGTATCCTGAAGATAAATGGAAAATATTCTTCGTGTGATATCAGGTAAAAAGGAAAATGTATCAGAAAAATCTTCGATATCAGGTAATGGAGCTCCTGTGACTTGGTCGAAATTAGCGAGAAAGTGGTTATCGGATGGTTGATCAGCCGGTATTCCAGCCCTAGGGTAATAATATTTCCATCAAACAATGTGTAATCAAGCGGAATCTCTGTACCTACAACTCTTTCGATTCCCTTAACGATAAAAATCTGTCCATCAGGGTAAATCGTAAACTCCTCATTTATGTCAGGAAGGACAGTGTTTTCCGGGAATGCTTCGAACTTGCTATTACTATCAAATTGATCATAATAGGCCCTTGGTCTCAAAGTAAATCTTTCCTCCAGGGTTTTTTTATATCCTATCTCTCCAAATACATAATTGTCTTCAAGATCAGATTCATCATTTAAGGAGAGACCTCCGCCAAGAAAGGGTTCACGATTCTTGTTGCTGTACCACCCCTGGAACCATAAACCCTCATAAGTAACTTTCAGATTCAAGTCATATTCCTGGCTTCCATCACGTACCCTTCCAGGTGCTTGCGAGGCTGAAGACCCAAAGAGGTTATCAAGCGCTGTCTGAAAATCACTCTTAACAATGCCATCAAATCCAGTGGTTTGTCTGTAATGAGCCATTCCGGAGATATCAACCTTTCCATACCTATCGCCAAATACAACATTTTCCTCATAGGTATCGAAGCTTCCGTAGCCACTGCTTACCCTTACACCATCAATATCCTCTGCATCAACAGTTATAATATTAATAACGGCCAAAAATGCATTTTCACCGTACATGGCAGAACCAGGTCCCCGGATGATCTCTATCTTCTTTATATTCTCAACAGGAAAATCATCAAACCTACCAAAAGCCGAACCAGTACTCGTTGTGTTTATCGTATGTCCGTTGAGCATTACCTTTACTTTGTTAGCGCCTTCAACGCCACGTACGATTGGCTCTACAACTCCGGTGGCAGGCTCTTTTCTGATTTCAAATCCTGGTACGGTTTTCAGTATTTCGATAAGAGTTCGATATCCTAAATTCTTAATCTCCTTGCCAGTAATTACCGTAACAATGCTTGGTGCTTTATTAATGGGGGTCTCATGCCTTGTTGCAATGGTTACTTCTTTCGTATAACCAAACCAGATAGCTTCCGTTTCAAGGCCTTCTGCCACGGCAGTATCTATAAAAGAGATATCTTCGCTGGCGTGAGAATTCGCCTCTGGCATTTGAGATGTTTCAGTATCGTTGGCGAGGGTTATGGAAGAATTTAAGGCAACAAGGTTTAACAAACTCAAAAGGCTGAAGAAGAAAAACAACAATCCCTTTTCGTTGCTTAACTTTTCAGACAAGGAAAGTCTCCTCTTAACCCATAAAATGTTTAATACATGGATTTTTATTAGATTTGCTATTAATTCATAACTGGAGACAACAAATGCATTTCCTAATTACCAAATTTATTATTCTATGTCAAGTATTCTTTCGTAAATGCATGAAAACGGTATTACTTCTTTCCTGTAAAAGTATTATGATGAAAATTAAGATAAACAAAGATTGAATTTATCTTACAGTAAATTTACCTTGCATTTTTATTCATGTTGGGATAATTTAAATAAATCTTATAAAATGTTTATTACCAGGATGGTAAATTACCTATTCAGTTTATAAGATTTAGCATCAGCAAGAGTACCTGGTTGATTACTGAATACCATGTAATTCGTATTCAACCAACCACCAACCTGCCTGTGCGTTGTACCTGTAATGTATTTTATCTTTAACAAGCAGATTTCGATTCGATACGGATAAAATTTTCTGACAATCAAAATTGGTCCTTTTTTTATGGTTTTTGTTATTGAGAATCTCAAAGAATCCGATGTAGAAACAACTATAGGCCTTTTCCATAGCAGTATAAATGAATTACATGCTGAGAGCCAGGAGGTTGAACGCCTGCATTTTAAGGATAGGTATTCTGTGGAAGAGGTTAAGAAGCGACTCAATAATAAAGACTGTATTTATCTCGTTGGCAAAGAAGATGGAAAGATTGTAGGGTTTCTATTTGCCTGGGTTTCAGAAGGCGTAGGTAATATCCATTGGATGGGAATAGACCCGGGATACAGAAAGAAGGGATACGGGGATAAAATCTTACAGGAGACCCTGAGTCTCTTCATGGAAAGAGGTTGTTATGAGGCAAAGCTATTTACCTATCCCTCTGAGAAAGCAGCGTATCATCTTTTTCAAAAGCACGGATTTAAAGAGATAGCTTTTATTGATGATCGGTTTTTTGGTGTGAATATTATTCTTATGGTGCGGAAGATTGCCAGGGTACCAGAGGAGCATCGTTCAAAAAAGATTGTACTGGCAGGTGAGGCAGGTCAGGGAATTAAACTTATGGCTCATGTACTGGCCAGTATTTTAGCGAAATTGGGAAAAGAGGTCTCCCTGAACCTTATCTATGATGCCACGGTACGTGGCGGCAATATTCGGGCAGAGATTGTATATTCGGATGATAAGATCGATGTTCCCTTTTTTGAAGAGGCAGATATTGGGCTTCAGCTTTCAAAAATACTCGATCCTTCAGTTAAGGCAAAACTTGTGCTCATCGAATCGTCTGCCTGTGATGCGGAATGTAAAAAGTGTGAACTCCGTTGTCCTGCAAGTGATCGTATTCCATTCGAGAAACTTGCCATAGAGCAATTTAACAGCCCTATCTTTGTTAATATGATTGCCCTTGGCAGGGTGCTTAGCAGGATTGGTATTAATATTGAGACAGTAAACTTTGCTTCCGAATTTCCATCACAATTTCTCGATGAGAATATAAAGGCAGTACGCTATGGCTATACGTACCAGGATTAGCGCATCCGAAATAATTGAAAAGGTATCTCAGCTTTGCATGGATGCCAACTTCAATTTAAATGACGATATTTCTACTGCCCTGGAAGATTCATATGAGGCGGAAGGATCTCCTGTTGCAAAAGAGATATTTGCAGAGTTATTAGAGAACGCAAGGATTGCCCGTACATGCCAGATGCCAATATGCCAGGATACCGGAGTTGCAGTTGTTTTTGTAGAATTGGGCGAGCATGTAGAGGTTACCGGGGGACGTCTTTATGATGCCATTCATGAGGGTGTTCGTAAAGGATATAAGGACGGTTTCCTGCGAAAATCGATTGTTACAGACCCTCTCAACCGAATCAACACGGGCGATAATACACCGGCTATTATCCATACAGAGCTTATACCTGAAGATTATCTAAAGATTACTCTTATGGCTAAAGGTGGCGGATGTGAGAATATGAGCCGTATTGCTATGCTAACACCATCTGATGGCAGAGAAGGTGTGATCAATTTTGTAGGAGAAACCGTAAAGATAGCACAAGCCAATCCGTGTCCACCTATTATTGTAGGTGTTGGGATTGGCGGTACATTTGATTATGCCGCCCTTTTGGCCAAGAAAGCACTATTGAGAGATATGGGGACGAAGCATAGTGATCCTGATACTGCTGCGTTAGAACAAGAGATGTTGGAACGGATAAATAATTTGGGCATTGGTGCACAAGGACTTGGCGGCTGGATTACGGCTATGGCTGTCCATGTGGAACGCTACCCGTGTCATATTGCAAGTTTGCCGGTAGCTGTGAATATCGAATGCCATGCTCATCGGGTTAAAACCGTATTATTAGGAAAATAGTATGTCAGGGATACTCTATCTAAAAACATCTATGATAGAGAATGATATTCCCCGTCTCAGGATTGGGAATAAGGTTATGATTAGCGGAGTTATTTATACCGCCAGGGATGCAGCACATAAACGGCTTGTGGAGCTTATTGATCAGGGTAAAGAACTGCCTTTTGATGCGCGGAATCAAATTATCTATTACGTCGGCCCAAGCCCCGCCCGCCCTGGCAATCCTATTGGTTCTTGTGGTCCAACTACGAGCTACCGAATGGACGTATATACACCTCAATTATTGTCAAAAGGTCTCAAGGCACACAGGGAAAGGTAATCGTTCTCAGCGTGTTATTGAGGCTATGGTACATTACAAAGCCGTTTATTTTGCTGCTACAGGCGGTGCGGCTGCTTTGCTGGCAAAAGCTGTAAAAAAGGCAGATGTTATTGCCTACAAAGACCTGGGTGCTGAAGCTATTATGAGGCTTGAAGTTGAGAATTTTCCTGTAGTAGTTGCTAATGATATATATGGGAATGATTTGTACAAAGAAGGGGTTGCAAAATATGTTAGGATATGATACAGCTATAATAAATAAACTTATTAAGATGTAGGGCGAGGCTTTACAGGCTGTCCGAGAATTGTTTTTACGGATCAAATCCATACTGTATATTGATTAACTATTGCAATAGACGTAACATATAGCATATGTTGCAGGTGGTAATTGCATTCTCGGACAGCCTGTAAAGCCTTGCCTCCCCCGCCTGAATATGCACGTAGGATAACAATCCGGAAGGGTTGCCCTACAGAAGAAATTCCTATACATTAAGAATTGCGACGAGAGCGCCAAAGCTCTAAATAAGGCCAACAATACAATTACCATTCATGTAAGGGATCTTCTCAGGAAGACCCTTTCGCATTGTTTAGGGTAAACGAGATCAGGAGATTACGTAAAATATTTCTTTGGTCTCATTATACTTTATAATTTGTGAAGTTTGTAGTTGCACGAGAGAAAGGCTATAAGGAGATTATTAACTATGAAAAAAATTTTATATATTGTATTGGATGGACTCGGGGATGGAAAGTATCCTTGTAAAGAGCTTGATAATCGTACACCTTTAGAGGCAGCATCTACCCCTACTATGGATATGCTGGCAAAAGAAGGGCAGACTGGGGTGATGTATACGGTGGGAAAAGACATTGCACCTGAGTCTGACGTTGCGGTGATTAGTATCCTGGGATATGATGCCATGAAATATTATACCGGTCGGGGCCCTTTAGAAGCGCTTGCTGCAGGAATAAAAATCAGCGATGGTGATCTTGCCTTTCGGGCAAATTTTGCTACAAGAGGAAGCGGAAGGGCTATAAAGGATCGTCGCGTCGGAAGAAATCTTTCTACAGAAGAGGCAGCGCAACTCTGTAAAGAAATTAACAAAAAAGTAAAATTGACTTCCGCCCCTTCTACCTTTCAATTAAAAAATACCCTTGAATATAGAGCTGTATTGGCCATCCGTGGTGTAAAGAAGAAGCTTTCCGGATATGTTACCAATACGGACCCTGCATATACAAAACATGGCGTCCTGGGAGTTGCAAGAAAAACGGGGAGTTTTGAGAATGTTGTTGAGTATTGTGCGCCGGCAAAAGACTGCCCAGACATCGAGGCTGCATATCGTTCTGCATTACTGGTAAATGAATTTACCCTTAAAAGTTGTGAGGTGTTGGATCAATCCGAAATTAATAAAGAGCGTATAAAAAAGGGGTTTCTTCCCGCAAATCTTGTTCTTCTGAGAGATGCCGGTGATCGCCTTCCGAAACTTCCTGCCATGAAGAGTAAATTTAAGAAGAATTTTGGATGTTTTGTAGAGATGCCGACCGAAGAGGGTATTGCGTTATTGACGGGTATGAAGATAATTCCCCTTCCCCCTCCCACACAAGATCTGGAAAAAGATTATACTTTACGCTCAGAAATGACGATAAAACATATGAAAAAGTACGATGGGCTTTATATTCATATTAAGGGACCAGATGTGCCTGGGCATGATGGTGATGCACTGAAGAAAAAAATGGTGATTGAGACGATTGATCAGTATTACCTTGCACCCTTAATTAATCATATAGACCTTGATAAAACTATTGTTGCGATCACCGCCGACCATTCAACTCCTTGCAAACTAAAATCGCACTCAGATGATCCCGTTCCTTTACTCATTTGTGGTGGAGGTATTAAACCAGATAATACAAAATCCTTTTCAGAAAAGGTTTGCAGTACAGGGAAGATTGGGAAAATACTCGGTGTTCAGCTTTTGCCATTGCTAGTCAAGTATGCAAATAAGTAATGAAGGAACTTTATTAAAATGGATTGCAATCTCTTTTGGCATAGTATTTTGTATCGCTTTCATTACGATTTTAACAGTTCCGCTCGGTATTTCTGAAAGTTTTGTAAGACGAAAGGTTGCTCAGGCATTGGAAGACAGATTTGAATCTATCCATGAAATCGGACCGATCTCCTTTCATTGGCCTAATCAAATTACTATCTCGTATCTTATTATTCAAAAACAAGAGATAAAAGAAACGTCTCCCATACGATTTGAGGAGATCCAGAGTGAGGTAAAATTGCTCTCGCTCCTTACAAAAGAATTTGTTCTGAAGAAAATTTCTATACAGCAGATAAACTATGAGAATCAATTCCTGGTAGAAGATCTCGTTACAGACGAATTTTCATTCAAAAACGATATTGTCTTTATCCATGCAAGGTTGTGTGTGAATGATGGTCCTACTACGATAAAGGGAACAATTGACCTCCATGAAAAAGAACCAGTATTCGATGTTTTTATTGATGCGAAAGATGTGTATATTACTCAAGATATACAGGCTGTTCGTCTCCTTCCGTTATTTGCTATAAAAGAGGGTGAAATAGGCGGTATTTTGAGTTTGAGCGGTTACCTAAAAGGTAAAGGTTTGGACAAAAAAGTAGTCAATAAAGAATTGGATGCAGATATACATATTAAAGTAAGGGATGGGTATGTCCGGGGAAATAAACTATTTTCTTCCTTATTAGGGATTGCAGGGATAAAGGATACGTATTCATTTGATTTCGTGGAAGCGTCGATACAGATCAAAGATGGTAAAATGTATACTCAAAAAATGGAGATGGAAGGCCCGTTAATGAGCATAAATGCATCTGGTATGGCTGAGCTTGAAGGTGCGATATCGTATGATGTTGCTGTTGCCTTTCGTAAAGAGCATTTGGGTAAGGATATTGAAAAAATTGCAAGTGTGGTTTTAGGACAAAATACATTGCCGGTAGAAATACGGGGTACAACAAAAGATCCGGAGATTTCGATTAAATTACCCAAGGATAATTTAGAGCATCTCCTTCGTGATCTGGTGAATGATTTTTTGGCTACTTCAAAGAAGAAACAGAAAAAGGAAAAATAATTCAGGAATGAATTGGATTGATTATACAATCTTTACGCTCGTATTTTTTGCCGCTATCTTTGGGCTTTCCAACGGACCTGTTATCCAGTGTATAAGGATTGTGTGTTTGCTAATCTCCTTCTTTACAGCCGTCTTCTTTTATGGTATTTTGAGTAATATCTTAAGAGGTGTTTTTGTTCCACCGACAGCAAATATGTTAAGTTACTTTATCATTTTTGGGACGGCGCTTATTATTACCTACATCATCACCGATATTATAAAGAGAGCCTTAGATGCATGGAGTATGGGAATTGGGCTCCGGTTATTTGGCGGACTATTAGGAATTATCAAAGGAATTATCTTTTGTGGTGTAATTATTTTTGGAGTCTTGTCATTTTGCAGTAAACCAACGAGTGACACGATTGCTACATCAAAGATTGCAACTCAGATAGGGAAAGGCATGCAGACGGTGGTCTCTCTCGTTCCTGAAAGTATTCCAAACAAGATAAGGGGTGATGAAGAAGAGATAAAGGGAAATAAGGCGCCAAAAGAGACGCAATCAACAAACGATGAGGATTTTAAGGTAGCGCAATAAGCAGACTATTATTGTTAAGTTCATAAGACCTTTTCATCTTAGAAGCTTCTTGTTATTCAGATAAATAAAAACTTCCGGAGTATAGTAAACTATCTCTTTCAGGTTCATGTAACTATTTATTTTTTATTATCTGAGTATGGTTATACCATAATTATAAACCTCTAGCTTTACCTATCTGATCAGTTTTTTCATTATATCTCCTAATCGATAGTAAAAACCTGCTGTATGTAAACTTGATGGTAATTTGAGCACTTCATAATCGTAATGATGCATAAACTCATGAATCAGGGTATCGAGAAATGTTTTAGAGGCGACGACTGTTTGCCGTATTGCTGTCCTATTATTGATCGTAATATTTCCTGCTTTATAAGTTCCATACGTCTTCTTCATGAGCTTACCATCTTTCAAAGAGTGATTCTGACGCTTATCGTATACGTTAAGTTGTGGAGGAGGAATTGATAGAGATTGCGATATCTCAGTAAGTAATTTTTGACCCAGAACTTGTCGCTCTGCAGCGTCTGTTGAAATTAAGAGTCTTTTTGCATACATCATGGTAGTTTTATTTGGTTTGAATAACGTATCTTTTATGCTATTGGATTTTTTATAAACGGCCTTATTCTTACTTTGCTGCCAAGTCATGTGCATCTCCAGATATTTTACAAATTAAGCACAACAAACGATATTTTTGAAATGGATATAAGTTAATAAATATCTCATGTTACTCTCTTTGATATTGTATCATGATAATTTTTTGTTTGACAATCCATATTTTTAATATATTCTAACTTTTTCGATATTTTTGTGCTTGTATATTTTTAAGGCATTTATTAAGCCATTCGGGGATATTAAAAAGGAGCCTTTAACGTATGAGTCCGCTTTCTAAAAATTTTGTGCGTGCAAGCCTGATTTATTTTTTCATCGCAGCTATTCTTGGTATTATTATGGTCTCTATGAGAAGCTACCCAGCTCAACTCCTGTTCGTCCATGTACATTTAAACCTTTTAGGGTGGATGTCGATGATGATTTATGGAGTTGGATATCATATCTTGCCTAGATTTTCAGGAACACCACTTGCCTATCCCAAAATAGGTACTCTTCAATTCTATCTTGCAAATATCGGTCTTGTAGGCTTGGTATGTTTCCGCCCAATACATCCGGTTGCAGAAATCTTCGCTGGTCTGATAGTGATTTCTGTAGGTTTGTTCATATTCAATATCTGGATGAGTATGCTACCACCCAAGCCCGAGACTGAATAACCATTGTAAATAAAGGAGACTTCGTAGAATGTATACGATAGGAATCGATATTGGTTCGATGTCGACGAACGGGATTTTGTTAAATGAAAAAAAAGAGATTCTTTCTTCTGTAATTATTCCAACTGGCGCCAGCAGTAAAAAAGCAGCAGATAAAACATATCATCAGATACTTACGGAAAATAAATTATCAGAAAAGGATATTGATTATATTATTGCTACAGGATACGGACGTATAAAAGTACCATTTGCTCATGAGGTTGTAACGGAGATTACCTGCCACGCCAAGGGGGCTAATTATTATTTTCCCAATGCCCGGACTATTATTGACATCGGGGGGCAGGATAGTAAGGTCATTAAGGTTGATGCAAATGGAAACGTCCTTGATTTTATTATGAATGATAAGTGTGCTGCGGGAACGGGCCGGTTCCTGGAGGTTATGGCCAGGACATTAGAAATAGATCTGGAAGATATGGGCGGGCTTTCGCTTAACGGAAAAGAGAATGTTTCTGTTAGCAGTCTCTGTACGGTTTTTGCGGAATCTGAAGTAGTATCTCTTATTGGCGCTGACCATAAAGCAGCAGACATCTGCCGGGGATTACATATTTCTATTGCTAAACGTATCACTGCACAGGTCAAGAGAATTGGCCTGGAAGAAGAAATTGTTATGACGGGTGGAGTTGCAAAAAATATTGGCGTTGTAGCAGAGTTGGAGAGAAATCTTGGTTGTAAGATCAGGATATCGGAAGAACCTCAAATCAATGGAGCGCTTGGAGCTGCATTGATAGCCCTGGAAAAGGCACGATCAAAAGTCAGTACCTCCGCATCCGTTTCCGGAAACACCTCAACGGAGATATCCATTGCGGAGTTTTCGGTAGAAGATCATAATTTGCCTAAGATTGGATATTTTTGTTCTTATACCCCGGTAGAACTTATTCGTGCTGCAGGATTTCACCCCGTCAGGATTAAGGGTGCTGAAAAGGAATCGTGTGGTGCTGCCAATGAAGTGCTTTGTGGCAATATTTGCCCCTATATCAAAGCGGTTGTTGATCAAAAAATCAACGGTAATCTGGAAGATTTTAAAGGCATGGTATTCGTTAATTCATGTGATGGAATGCGCAGGCTCTATGATGCATGGATTCGATTGGACGAAGGGAAAAAGACATTTAACTATATCCTGGATATTCCAAAAAATACCGACGATGCCGCAGTTTACTACTATGCAAACCTGCTAAAAAATTTAAAGGAAAAGCTCGAATCGTATTTTACCTTGAAAATTCACCATGATGATATAAATCATAGTATTTCCCTGTATAATGCTGCCCGGGAAAGGGTACGGTTGTTTTTACAAAAGTACTGGAGCGGGTACATCGGACAATCTGGATATGAAATATTTTCCTTATTAAAGAAGGGTGTTAACGTCCTTCCAGAGAAATTCAATGTGTACCTGAATCATGTTATGAAGCAGAAAGGCGATGTTCGCGATACACGGGATATACCCCGGCTCTTTATCTGGGGTAGTATTATGGAAAATGAAAAAATTATGAAGGTCATTGAAGATGCGGGCGCCAAGGTCGTTGCCGAGGATTTATGTAACGGCAGCAGATACTTTGATGCTCAAATTAGCATGAGCAATGACCCCATTCTCTCTATTGCCAAAAGATACATCACGCGCGCTCCTTGTTCCCGTATGGTGAACGTCTTCGAGAGAATTAACAATGTATTAGCGATAATGCAGGAAAAATCGATTCATGGGGCAATTTATCATACCCTGAAGTTTTGCGATCATAATCTCTTGGATTATCCGGTGATTAAAAAGACATTCCACGAGAAAAATATTCCGCTCCTTCATCTTAATTGTGATTATACTGCAAGCAGTGAAGGACAAATCAAGACGCGTGTCGAGGCATTTCTCGAACAATTAACCAGCACCCCTAAGTAAAGAGTAAGTGAAACTATGATATCAATTCGTAAATTTAAAGTATTAATAGACCCGTTTCTACGCCGTATTTCTCCCCTGTTATTTAAAGAACTTTTACGGTTTCTTATGATATATCATTTCTTTTATCGGGGAAATAAGAAGAAGGGGCTAATCTCTCTGAATGTTCAGACCCGTGTCGGTGTGAAGCATCTTTATAACACATTTGCCCACCCAAAGCGAACGATCTGGACGACAATGTTTGTTCCTTCAGAAATTCTTTTCGCCATGGGGCTGTATCCATTTTGTCTTGAAATCGGTGCAGCGCTCTTTGCGGGAATTGGACAAAGTTCACGAGGGCTCTTAGAGGCAGAATCATATGGAGTTCCTACTGATATTTGCTCCTTTCACCGGTCTGCAATCGGGCATGCATCCAAAAATCTATTTCCTAAAAACATCCTTCAGGCTGCAACTACAACACTATGCGACAATAATACAAAGACGACAAAGATATGTGAGTCTATGACGGGGAAAGAAACCATTGTCCTTGATGTTCCGTACGAGGCGGATGATTATTCTGTTAACTATCTTGCGAAGCAACTTGAAGATTTCACGAAACGGTTAGAAGTCGTAACCGGTAGGAAGATGAGACAAGAGGCATTTGAAAGGGCGATAGAGTACTCAAATCAAACACGGGAGAAAATGCTTGAAATCAATGAATTGAGAAAGGACCCGCATAGTCCTCTTCCCGGTAGTAATGCCCTGGGTTTTATGTTTCCCGGATATTTATTAATTGGTTCGCCTCTTTCGGTAAAGTTTTTTGCCAGCCTTGCCGCCGAGCTACGCGAAAAGATTGAAGAAAGCAAAAGAAATAACAGAATACTGCCAAAAGACATTATAAGAATTCTCTGGCTAGAGTTAAAACCTTATTTTAATGTTGATTTTTTGACAAAACTAGAGAGAGAGCAAGGGGTAAGGATCGTCTTTGAAGAAACGAATTACGTTTATTGGGATGCATTAGATCCTCAAAAACCTTACGAGAGTTTGGCAAAGAAACTCATTACCAGCCATTATAATGGACCATTGGAACGGCGTATTGAGGTTACCAAGAGGCTTGCCAGGGAATATGAGGTGGATGGTGTGATTGTTTTCTCAACGTGGGGTTGTAGAAGAAATAACGCTGCTGTGCCTGCTCTAAAAAGAGAACTGAACAAAATGGGTTATCCACTGCTCAGCCTTGATGGAGATTGTGTGGATGATCATAACTATATGCCAGGACAGTTTTCTACAAGAATAGAAGGTTTTCTGGAAATGTTACGTGGAAGAAAAGCTGCTACCAGTCCGCAATATGAGACCTGTGCTGCTGGTGTGGCTTAAAGCAAATGTAATACGATATAAAATTGGCAGGCTCTTTCTATTGTTTTGTTTCCTTAACTGACTTGTTTAATTTCAGCCAGTTTTCCAGGTATGTATCCTGTCTGATTATTTGAACTCCTTGCATCTGTTTTATCTGGGAGAGTATATACTCGAAATTTTTCAAATTCTTGTTTACCTGCTCCTTACGAAACGGACTTCCCTGAGAATTTACGTATAAATGCCATGGGTGGATCGCACATAGAAAGAGACCTCCTTTCGCTACCTCTCTTGCCCATAAAACCGCATCGATATATTCATGAGAGCTTCTTTTATCTTCAAAAATAGCCCATAAATAGGATGACATCTTTTTCCCTTTCCTGTCGAGAAAAGAAGGAAGAGCTAGTTCTAAAAGATTCGAGCCAAATGTATTCAGCGAAAATGGTTTGCCTGCCCATGTAGCGCCGAGAGATACTGTTTCAGAGGAATCGTACCGAAATCCTACGTGTTCTAAAGCTTTTATCACCGTATGATTGACCCTTGTATAAGGCGCACGAAATCCCTTGATATTTCGTGCAAATATTTTTTCCAGAATTTCCTTTGCTTTCTTAATTCTCTCTTCAACGATACCTTCTTCCATAGGCATTCCGGATATCTTTCCCAAAAAATCCTCATGCCTCAGAGAATGGCAAGCTACTTCGTGTCTTTCAGATAATTTGGGTAAATCTATTCCTTCAGCGCCGAGTATCTGTGCCGTCCGCGCCTCATAAAATAAAGTCGACTCTGTGGTATATACATCCAACAGCTCAAATATCTTTTGCAGTCCTTTTTTACATGCATCTGTACTTATCTTACCGCAGTGTACCGGGGAGGAGAGGGCATCATATTGACCTTTAACAGCAGTATTTGCATCGGGGTCAATATCGAGAGATATTGCAACATACAGGGGTTCGTCTGTATTTGCCATGTTATTTTGGCTTGAGAGTTGGGAAAAGAATGACCTCCCGTATAGATACATTATTTGTTAAGAGCATGATAAGCCTGTCCATACCGATTCCAAGACCGCCGGCCGGAGGCATACCATACTTTAAGGCGGTGAGAAAATCTTCATCTACTTTACCCGTAATATCAGCTTCTGTTCCCAATTGCTCGTGGAATCGCTTATCTTGCTCAATAGCATCGTTTAGCTCAGAATATGAATTAGCTACCTCCATTGAAGAGATGTACAACTCAAATCGTTGGGCAAAACGATGATCATATTCACATACCTTTGTTAATGGACAGATTGAGGTTGGATAGTCTAATACAAAAGTTGGATTGATTAAAGCTCGTTCCACCACCTGCTCAAAGATATTGTTAGCCATAGTATCTCTGTCAACCCCTTGAGTCTCAAGTCCCAATTCCTTTGATTTCCTTATTAATCCTGATTCATCCTCAAGACTTACACCACTATGTTCTTTCAATAATTCAGAAAAAGTAACGCGGCGCCAGGGTGGTGTCATATCAATCTTTTGTTCCCCAAAAGTGATCTCATATCCACCATACAGTTCCTTTACAAGCGATGTTATAAGGTTTTCTGTAAGCTCCATCATACCATGATAGTCACTGTATGCCTGATACAACTCCATCATGGTGAATTCGGGATTATGTCGTGTAGAAATACCTTCATTTCTGAAGTTACGATTAATTTCATATACTCGCTCCATCCCGCCCACAAGTAATCTTTTTAGGTAAAGTTCCGGAGCGATCCTGAGATAGAGGTCGATATCAAGGGCATTATGGTGCGTAATAAAAGGCCTTGCAACTGCTCCGCCCGGAATAGATTGCATCATAGGCGTCTCTACTTCTACAAAACCACGATCATCTAAGAATCTTCGTATAAATTTCATGATTCTGATACGTTTAAGGAACGTTTCCATTACTTCGGAATTGGTAAATAAATCGACATACCGTTGCCGATGTCTTAATTCAACATCTTTTAATCCATGCCATTTTTCTGGTGGTGTTAGTAAGGATTTTGACAGGATAGTAACATCATCAGCATATATGGTGATTTCTCCGGTCCTCGTCTTAAAGAGGGTACCTTCCACCCCTACGATGTCGCCCAGATCCAGCAATTTAAACATTTCAAACTTTTCAGGGCCGACCTTATCGAGTTTTATATAAACCTGTATCTTCCCCGTCCAGTCTTTAATATCTAAGAATGCGGTCTTTCCATGCGGACGCATGGTTGAAATACGCCCGGCAGTTTTGGCCTGTATATCGTCTCGTTCGGCCACAAAGCTTTCTGTAATTGATTTTATAGATTGTGTATTATCGTAGCGTTTACCGTAGGGATCTAGCCCTTTTTCACGCAATTTCTGAAGTTTATCAAAACGTTCTTGTTCGAATTTATCCATATATTCTGTATCCAGGAAAAACATACAACAGATATGAGGTAAAATAAAAATCCAAAGTTAACTCATTTTATCAGCAATACAAAGACAGTCAAGGAAAATGGACAAGAATGAATTCCTGCCCAGCAATTTAACTTGACAATGTTATTTGTGTAAAGTACTTTGCTCTTATTATGAGAATCAAAAATTGCTGTAATAACGCAGATTTTTGAAAAGGTTCAGGAGAAAAGAAAAAAAGTAGCAATAGTAGCCCCCTGAAAGGACGATCTGTTTGGAGAAATTTTGGAGAATAATAGGGTTGTTGCATATGATTAAACATATTGTAATGTGGAAACTAAAGGATGTAGCCGAAGGGTCTGGTAAGATGGTAAACGCTCAGAAGATGAAAGATCTTCTGGAATCATTGAAGGAAAAAATAGAGGGGGTCAAACACATAGAGGTTGGCATCAATAGTGTTAAGACAGATGCTTCTGCTGATGTTGTATTGTATTCCGAATTTGCTTGTATGAAAGACCTGGATAGGTATCAAAACCATCCGGAGCATGTAAAAATTGTTCAGTTTGTCAGGGAAGTATGTATGGAGCGGAGGGTGGTTGATTATGAAATATAGTCTTGTTCTCCTTTTTGATTATTGCAATGGATAAAATCAACTTCCCGTTTTAAAAAGTCGATCTTATAGATCTTTACTTTTACAACTTCCCCGATCCGGTACATTCGTTTCCGTCGGGCGCCGATGAGCGCCATATTCTTTTTATCTATTCGATAGATATCGTCTGCCAGGGTGCGAATGTGAACAAGTCCTTCCAGGAGGTATTTATTGAGTTGAACAAAAAATCCAAATTCCTGAATACCCGTAATGACACCCTCAAAGGTGTTTCCAACCTGATTTTCAAAGAACCGGAGTAATCGTAATTTAACAATTTCCCTCTCGGCATCATCCGCTCTCCGTTCAGTCATAGAGCAATGTTTTGCCCATTCAGTTAAATGAGTCAACCATAAATTCTGTGTCGCTGCCGACGACAGCTCGCCTGAAAAATATTGATCTAAAATTCTATGAACAATTAAATCTGGATAGCGGCGTATAGGTGAGGTAAAGTGAGTATAATGATCCAGCGCAAGCGCAAAATGCCTGCCTTCTCCTGCCGCATAAATTGCTTGTTTCATAGATTTTAAGAGTACCAGATTGATCGTATAAGCCTCAGGTTTTCCCCGTATTTTATCTAATAATTTTTGTAATTGTTTACTTTTAAAGGGGTCTATTTTTGCCTGTTCCAATCCACGAACAAAACTTGCAAATTCCCACATATCTTCTTCGTCTGGTTCCGGATGAGTACGGCACAAGAGTGGCATCTTTTTTTCAAACATGAACGTTGCTACCGTCTCGTTTGCCAGGAGCATACATTCTTCTATCAATTTATGAGAGATATCTTTTTCAACCTTTTCTACATCTTTAACATAACCATGATTATCTAATTTGAGTGATACTTCAGGTAGATCTAACTCTATGGCTCCCCGATTGAGTCTGTTTTCAAAAAGTAATTGAGCGAGGTGTGCCATACTGTGCAACATGTCTGCAGCATCATCAGCTATGCGTATGGTATTTTCGTTATTAAGAATGGCAGTGGCTTGATTGTATGTTAATCGTTTGGTTACCTTAATGACAGAGTGTTTAATCTCAGCCTTTATAAGATTTCCCCTATGATCGAGTGTCATAAGAACACTTTTCGCGAGTCGGTCCTCTCCTTCTATCAAACTACAGATATTGTTCGATAGCGCTTCAGGAAGCATGGGGATTACCTCTCCTGGTAAATAGACGCTGGTGCCTCGATATCGGGCTTCGTCATCAATAGCTGTATCGGGTTTTACATAATGTGATACATCGGCAATGTGTACACCGAGTAACCAGTTTCCGTGCTTATTTTTTTCGAGAGATACTGCGTCGTCAAAATCTTTGGCATCTTCAGGATCGATCGTAATCATGAGATTTTTGCGTAAATCGAGCCTGTCCCCGATTTCTTCCTGAGAGACGTAATGAGGAATATGTTTCGTCTCCTGTAGTATCTTTTGGTTGAAGGTATGCGGTAGTTTGAATTGATAGATAATGGAACGGAGGTCAACCTTGGGATCGCCTTCCTTCCCCAGTACTTCAGTTATTTCTCCTTCGGGATTAAGGTGTCTGGACGGCCATTCGGTAATTTGAGCGACTACTTTGTCACCGGGTTTCGCATCCTTTGAAACATCTTCTGCAATATAAATATCTTTAAATAGTCTTGGGTTGTCAGGAGCAACAAACCGCATCCGTTTCGTTTTCTCGAAGGTACCTACTACCAATTCATTTACACGTTTTAATACGTTAACGATTTGTCCTGATGTGCCTCTCTTTTTTTCAAATTTTTTTTTGGGAATCTGGGCGGTTGCGGGTAATCGTACTACCACGAGATCTCCATGCATAGCAGAACCCATATCTTCCTCATTGACGTAAACATCTTTACCAGTGCCGGCGCCCTCTTTAACCGGAACAACAAAACCAAATCCTCTTGGGTTGCATTCTAACGTGCCTACCACTAAATGTACCTTTTTGGGGTCAACGTACTGTTTTTGTTTAATCTTTACAACTTCACCGGAAAATTCCAGATCATACAAAAGATTACAAAATGCCTGGTATTCTGTATCATCAATTTTAAAATGTTCTGCCAGCTCAGCGGCAGCCATAGGGCTGTATTTTTTACTACGGATAAATTGAAGAATAGGGGTAGGATCGATCATCGTATTTTAGATTATTGAATTCTATGTATATAAGTTTTCAGGATATCTGGCGTAGATTTCAGTTTTCTTTATCCATATTGCCATAATTTCATCCTTTTTTAAAGATAAATTCTCTGGAAAAGCTACTTTTTGTAAAGCCTGCGTTCAAACATTTTAACGTAATCTGTCCACAGGCTATTGGTGTCTTTATGCTCAACTATTGCTCTTGTCGCAGCTTGTACCTTTGCATCCAGGTTATCCAGGTGGTGGAGTGCAATAGCCTCAGGGATACCGGGTTTCACTGGCGATCCCCATTCATATTCACCATGATGGCTTAAGATGAGATGAAAAAGGATATTGAGCAGATCGGGTGGAAAGTCTTCTATTTTGAGAGCTTTTTCATAGATCATAACAATGCCTGATGCGAGGTGTCCTGTAAGCTGTCCTTCATCGGTATATTGGAAACTGCGTTCACAGGATAATTCCCGTGTTTTCCCAATATCATGCAAAATGACGCCGGTAATTAATAAATCCCTTTTTATTTCAGGATAATGGTTTGAGAAGCTGATTGCCAGCTTAGTGACAGAGAGGGTGTGTTCCAATAAGCCGCCTAAAAACGCATGATGATTTTGCATAGCAGCGGGCACGGTGGAAAATATTTTGCAAAAAGTCTCGTCTGAAAAAAGGGTATTCAATAGTCTCGAAAGATACGTATCTTGAATCGTTTTGATAACTTGTTTGAGCTCGTTCATCATACCTGGTATATCTTTTTCAGTGCTAGGGATGAATTCCCTCATGGTAACTTGCGTTTCGGCAACAGGACAGAGTTCGTTAATTCGGATTTGCAAGGTATTATTAAAGGTCTCTACAATACCTTTTATTTTTATAAATTCATCTTTATGGAAGCTATCACAAAGTTGACGTGCTGCATCCCATTTTCTTGCTTCAATAAAGCCGGACTTGTCCGCTAATTGTAAATTAAGATACGGTTTTTTTCCCCGTGTTTCTCTTACCTCCTTCTTCAATACAAGAAATACCTCTTCCACCGCCTCGCCACTCTTTAGGGTTGATATATATTTTCTGGACATCGTATACTCTATAAATTTATTTTTAAGGAAATTTTTCCATATTATTACTGCCCAAAATATTTGTACGGATTTTACGTAAGGAAGGAATCAATGTCAAGGAGTATATATCTCTGCTGACTCTGCATTTTTTTGTTGAAATCAAATATTGAACAGATTAATATCTTGTGTTTGTTCTGTGTGATGGTAAGATACATCACGGGAAAAGATTAAAGCAAAGAAGGTTAGGCATGCATCACGATGTATGTCTTTGTCAGGATGTGCATCTCTAAATTGATTGATGATGCCTGCGATATTTTAAGGGATATTCATAAGAAACCTATACGAGTATAATTCTAAACATGGCCGATGATCTACTTTTTGAGATTGGTACCGAAGAGATTCCTGCCGGTTATATTATTCCGGCGCTAAATCAGATGGGAACCTTATTTACAGAACGGGCAAAAAAATATCGTTTAGAAATACGCTCTGTTTATTGTACGGGCACGCCCAGAAGATTAACCTTATTTGCAGAGGGTTTACCACAAAAGCAGGAAAGTGTTACAGAAGAAGTTCCGGGACCCTCCGCAGCAATTGCGTTTGATAAGGCAGGAAATCCTACAAAGGCAGGCATAGGTTTTGCCAAATCACAAGGTATAGATATCCATAATCTTCATATAAAAAAAATCTCAAAAGGCGAGTATTGTTTTGCAACAAAAAAATAGAAGGCCAGGAGACGTTATACCTCTTACCGGATATTTTGGGTGAAATTATCAAGGGTATTTCATTTCCTAAATCCATGAAATGGAAAGGGAATCATCTGCTTTTTGCCCGTCCCATACGTTCGCTTCTTGCGATCTTTGGGGATAAGGTTGTCCCTGTGGAAATCGATGGAATTAAGGCTAATAAATATACCTTTGGGCATCCTTTTTTATCGGAGAAGAAGATTGAAGTGCCAAAAGCGGATGGTAATTTATACAAACAGTTACTGAAGCAGGAAAAGGTTGTTGTTGATGTTACAGAACGTCGTGAGGCAGTGCAAACAAAAATAGCACAGCTTATGTCGCCGTATGATGCAAGTATTGATGATGAAGATTTGCTGGATGAGGTAACGAACCTTATAGAATACCCCAATGCCATAGAATGCAACTTTGATGAAGAATTCCTTGATATTCCAGCCGATGTTATAGAAACGGCGATGAAAGAACACCAGAGGTATTTTCCCATGAAAAAGAGAGATGGGAAATTACTCGCAAAATTTGTAGCGGTACTCAATCGCAGTGAGAGCAGCGCTCATACTACTATTCGAGGGAATGAACGTGTGTTGAAAGCGCGTCTTTCAGATGCCAGGTTCTTCTGGAAAGAAGATAAAAAAATCCAACTCGAAAAGCGGGTAGAAGATTTAAAAAACCTTTCTTTCCTTGAGAAATTAGGGAGTTACTATGATAGGACAAACAGGATCATGGAACTTTCCGGTTTCATTGCTCACACATTAATTAATGTTAACGCGTTGACGATAGATGATGCTGCGTTAGCGAAACGGGCTGCGTTCTTGTGTAAGGCAGATCTTTTAACACAGATGGTATCTGAATTCCCATCGCTGCAAGGAATTATGGGGAAGGAGTATGCCGGGTGGGATGGTGAAGAACCTGCTGTTGCTTTAGCAATTGCAGAGCATTATATGCCTCGTTATGCTACAGACAATATCCCTGCATCAAAAATTGGCGCAGTTGTAGGTTTATCTGATAAGTTCGATACCATATCGAGTTGTTTTGCCCTGGGTTTGATTCCAACAGGCTCACAAGATCCTTATTCCTTAAGAAGACATGCCTACGGTATTATCCGTATTTTGGAAGAACATGGCTTTACCTTAGAACTTAAGGATGTCTTTCACCGGTCTTTATCATTACTTCCTTTGTTCACAAAAGCAGATAGCGATCATATACTACACGAGAAATTAGTTCCTGATATAAAGGGGTTTTTTAAGGATAGATTATTCCAGATAAACATAGAAAGAGGATATCGTTATGATCTGGTAAATGCTGTCTTGAATGCAGGGATAGAATTTGACGATATTTATAACTTTTTACAAAGGTTAAAGGCTATAGCAAATATATCTCAGGAAAAATGGTGGCCTGAATTAGTTACCGTGGTAGAAAGGACATTTAACATTGGTAAAAAGGCAAATACCACCGGGTCGGTAAATGAAAATTTGTTTCGGGATACCGAGGAATATACTTTATGGGATATGTATAAAAAAGCTGAAGCAGATATCAGAAAACGGATAGATGAAAAAAAATACGAGGAAGCTTCTGAGATGTATTGTAATATCTTTGCTAAACCTGTTCATGCCTTTTTTGATAAGGTGTTTGTGAATGTTGAAGACGAAAGAGTGCGTAATAACAGACTGCTGCTCCTCAGGGAGATTAACGAGTTATATTCGAAAAAAATAGCTGATCTTTCCCAAATTATCATGCCCAATTAAATGAAGCTGCTTTTGGCAGCGCCTCATAAAAAACAGAGTTGATGCAGGGCACGGCCTGAGTCTTATATGCATCAAGCTAAGAATATTGTTTCATGAAAAAGAAGGTATCCCCCTGGAGAAAGAAAAATGTATGTCTATGTTCCCCTCTAATTCCCCCTAACTCCCCTTTAAAAAAGGGGGAAAGAAGGATAAGTTTAGAAAAGGGAGGAAGGAAGGATTTTCTCTTTCGTAAAGGAGAGAATGAGGAATTTCCCCCT
>SULG01000009.1 GCA_005524015.1 Candidatus Jettenia ecosi | reverse complement strand
GAAATACTAACTATAGGTAAAGGAGAGACACAAAATCTTACGTCTGTACAACTGCTCTCATCATCTAATCCCTTTGAGATGAGAAAGCGAAAAAAGAAATTAAGCTTTTACCGGTATACAGCACGGTATTGAACAGAGGAGTCGTTACAGGAAAAAGAGAGATGATATAACCTAAGCCCAAAGGGCTGTCATGATTATAGATAATGCACAACCACAAAGAAACAACCCCGAAGGGGTGACATGATGAGAGAAATTTTGATGCCATTTTTCTGTCTAAGCAAAAGAGATATTCTATGCACATAGGATATATCGAGCGTAAAGGACACATTCTTACCAGGCCCACGTTAAAATGTCTCAGCCAGGTGGCTGCTATTAATCCAACTCTGGGATGTATTCATCAGTGTGCATATTGCTATGCAAGAGGTTATTCGATGTATCCGGGCGATGGCAATGTGTATGTCTACAGGAATATGGTCGAAAAATTAAAGAAAGAATTGCTGACACGCCGAAAGTTGCCTGCCTATGTATTCTTTAGCCCAACCTGCGATGTCTTACAGCCCATACCGCAAGTGATTAATATAACGTATGAATTGATATGTGTATTATTTGAACATGGTATTGGTGTAAATTTACTTACAAAGGGCAGAATTCCCAAAAAAATTTTACAGGTATTTCAGCAGTACAAAAAATTAGTGCATGTCCAAATTGGCATTACGACAATAAACCGGGATATTCAGAAGAGAATTGAGCCTTATGCCTCAACACCACGCGAGAGGATACAAAATATTGAACGGCTCTGTGCTATCGGTATTTTGCCGGAAATAAAATTAGATCCGTTGATTCCTGGCGTAACCGATACAAAGCCAAATCTAACGGCTTTATTTAAAATTCTCCAGGGATTTGGTGTGAATTCAACAGGTATTAACTATTTATTCCTGCGGCCGCAGATAAAGAAGAACCTCTGTAAGGCACTCAGAAATACATCGTTTTTGCAAACGATCCTCAGGCACTATGAGAAAGGAAAGTCTCTGAATTTATCGGCAGAAAAATCCCGCATATTTGTTCTGGATACGCAGTATAGAGAGCAGGCTTACCAGCAAATTACTGAGTGGGCAAGGGTCTTTGGTATCTATGCGTATGTATGCGGTTGTAAAAATCCTGATATTACAGAAGAGCCGCTGTGTGGCACGAATTGGGACAAGCATTTCGAAGCTATCTTTGAAGAGAAGAAACGGGTGTTGTTTTAAGTATGGATGTATGATTTTGAAATCGGGTATATACCAGGAGCGGTAAGAATAGTTCCTATAGCCCCGGCAATACTGATAGATTCATAAAAGATTAGCCAACCAAATATCGCGATGAGAATACACCCAAGCCTTACAATACAAATGGATAAGCAGACCTACGTTGACCTTTGAGAGCACGGGTAACCAAAGCACTGTGCTAAGGGCATACTTATATTGCCATCCACAGAATAACGATAGTTACGATGGCTATTAATTTGCTGATTCGGTCTTTGATGGCAAAAATTATAGGGTCATAATTATAGGGTCATCATGTAACTTGCCTCGCCCGGCAAGCAGCCAAATCCGGCTTATCCAATAGAGCACGAGAGGACATAACAGCCAAATCATGGTAGGATGGGTGTACATCACCCGAATATCCTCGCTATTGATATACAAGGCAAGTACAAGCACCGCCATGTGTCCGCTTGAAATTCCCAATCCCTTGAGCGTAGATAAATCGGATATATGATAATTACGTCCCTTTATGAACTTTTCAAAAGGGCCCCGTAACCCAATTAATTCCGAATATCGTTTGATCATTGCCAGGCTGAGGAAGATAAATAAGGAGAAGGCCAGGAGCCAGAATGATGATACGATAAAGACTGTTGACGAGCCAGCAAGGATTCTCAGGGTATAAAGCGCTGTCAATGCCAGTACATCTACGAGCATTTTCTTCTTCAACCATAAGGAGTAAGCCAGGGTTAGAACATAGTAAGTGCCCAGTATAGCGAGAAATTTTCCGGGTAGCGAGAGCGCGATGCCAAAGGATGCCAGAAGGAGTGCAGGAATTAGCAGCATGCCATGCTTAATGGGAATGGTACCCGCAGCAAAAGGCCGATATCGTTTTCGCGGATGTTTTCGGTCAACAGATAAGTCAAGCAGGTCGTTAAGTAAGTAAACGCTGGAAGCGCACAGACTAAAAGCAAAAAATCCAATCGTGGTTTGTAAGAAAAGCGGGATATTAGTAAGTTGATGGGCAGTAATCAAAGGTACGAATACCAGGAGATTCTTAAGCCACTGGTGTATGCGCAACGCATGCAGATAAACCTTGATATCCCGGTACCATCTGTGAAATATCTGTTTGATGATACTTGTTGTCTTTTCCGGAGGAGGACGAATAGTGGATTTGGCGCTAGATTTTGGATTAACCGGAATTACCTGTCGTGCATGTTGCCAAATCTCCAAATCGTTACGTAAATTACCTGCGTAATCGAATCCTTTTATTCCAAAGCTGTCTTTTAACTGCTTAAGCTTTCCATGGTCATTACTCGTTAAGACATAATCAAAAAAACCAATATATTCGGCAATTTGACGGGTATATTTATCGTTTAAGTTTGTGATCAGAATCAGGCATCGCCCTTCTTCGTGTTGTTCCTGCAAGTAGCCTATGAATTTCCTATTGTAAGGTAATGAATGGATATCCAGATCTACCCGATTAGTGATCTGCTGCGTGAAGTAAGATTTTCCCTTTAAGAGCCAAAGGGGAGCAATAAAGACGAACAGGATGTTGCGTCTTAATAAGATAAGGAAGGCCTCGGTCAGAATATTAGTTTTAACCAGCGTGCCATCCGGATCGACACAAAGGGGAACACTATTTTCCAGGTTGTTATTTTTGTTCATGGTTCTAAAACGAAGATGAAAAGCAAAGGGAAAGCTATTTTCCGAATTGTGCTTTTGAGGTTCCGCCTCAAGAATTAATGACAATTATATTTTAAACTTCAAAAAACATACCGTACAAAAGAAAAAACAAATAAAACTTTGTTGTATAGGAGGATGGTTCTTTGATTTCATTGAAAATTATATTTTTAATCAGAAAAACAAGAGAAAATTATGGCAGAGGGTAAGGAAATGAATGGATAATAAACATAGTCAGTATTTATTATGTCACATAAATGTGCCTTCACAAAAGCGTAACATGTCACGCAAGAACAGAGGTAAAAAGCGTGATATATCGTATTGTTGAAAGATGCAAGGGTTAAACAACTGATGAAATCTTTCATTTTTCCCAAAAAAGGAACATAAAATGCGAAGGAATTTATAAAGTATAAAGAACATGTTTTTTTGTAATGGCATAATGAAAAACTTTGAATTTCCTGATACATGAACTTAAAAGCACAGTATTTGGTTGTTGGAACTAAATTCTGATGGAAAGTCAAGAAATTATCACGACAAAGATCGTTGTCATACAAGAGACAAGGTATGATTTGCTAATCTTAATGTTTCTCATTGCGCTCATAACCCTTGTATCATATCAATTTTCACAGTACATAGATGATTTCATATATCACAAATTAGATTTTTGGTTTGATACAGATGTCCTTCGCGTTACCAATGATATGACAAATCGATTTGGTAACCATTGGCGCACGAACGTACATCCACTATTTCCACTTATGACGTATCCGCCAACGAAAGCATTGCGTATTGTTTTTCAACTTACACCTGCCGAATCGGTAAGAACAATCATTACTATAGTAGCTTCGCTTTGGATTAGCGCTCTGTTTATACTCTTACGCCTTATTGGCTGCCGCCGTATTGATGCAACGTTGTTTAGCATATTAGGAGCAATGAGCGCAGCCTCAGTTTTCTGGTTTACTGTTCCGGAAACTTTTTCTTTTGGCTCACTAAGTATCTTGTTATCTCTGGGAATTATTGTGCTAGCCCAACATCAAAAGATCTCTTCGTTTTGGTATGTCATTGTCAGCGTCCTGACCTTTAGTTTCACGATAACCAATTGGATGGCTGGAATCATCATTGCCTTTGTAAAATTTTCCCGGCAACGGGCTTTGATCATCACGGCTGGTGCATTTTGTGTTGTGGTCTTATTGTGGATAATACAATCTCATTTTTTCCCAAAAGTACTACTTTTTCACAAAATTAGTGGCGAAAAAAGATATATGCTTCCTCCAAAATTCACTGATCGGGTACATGTTGCCAGGTCATTTGTATTCCATTCGATAGTAATGCCTGCCTTCAAGTTACAGGAGAAAGTAAAAGACAATAATAAGGTAATAACAATAATGGCTACACAGTCCTCTTCACCAGGTTCAGGAAGTGTCTGGGGGGTTATTGCCGTTGGGCTATGGGCGCCACTGTTTGGTTTAGGTTTATGGAGCTTATTCTTTTCGAGGCAAAACCGGCAACTGCGTATTGCTTTGGGTCTTATCTTATTAGGACAATTTGTCTTGCATCTCATGTACGGGACGGAAACGTTTCTTTACTCGTTACATTTTGCGCCACTTTTAGTAATTCTCGCAGCATTAAGCACACAGACACGTGCACGCCTGATTGCCTTAACACTCACAGGGATACTCCTTGTGTTTCTCATACTTAATAATGTCATGCAATTCGACAGGGCTGTAGACGTTTTGCATAGTTTAGCTACTCAATAGAAATTAATATATTTGTCCATGTCTGATTTATTCATGCATGGGATTCTATAAGGTATTGTTTAGTTAAGGGTGGCACGGACAAACCATGTCCCTGTATGTCTTCAATAGGGATCGTTTGTCCGTGATGACGCAATCAAATCATAACTCATTTTATTTGGTTTCATTATGTTCCGTCCAGTTTCATCCTTCTCCAGATGCGCATCTCAGTATTTTTATATCTTTGGTTATAAAATTCCAAATTAACATTAAATTTTATGGACATACAGCCTTGTTGTTGCTATAAGAATATGATTAGCGTAAAAGGGTAAATGGAGTACCGATGAATGACTGCGAGGCGATAAATATTCTTATGGGAATGTAAATCAGAGGTGTTATGTCAATAGCAATAAAAGAGAGAGAAACCCCGGTAAATCGCCGAAGATTCTTGTACTTTATCGGATGGGGGTTTATAGGGGTATTTTTGACAACCGTATTGGGCACAGTTGTCAGGTTCTTTTACCCCAGAACTATCCTTGAACCGCCAACAAGGTATACAATCGGGTACCCTTTTCAATACACGGCAGGGGTAAGCGAAAGGTTTAAAAAACAGTTCAGGATATGGATAATCAGAGAGGTTGATAAATTGTATGTAATCGAAGCAAAATGCACCCATCTGGGTTGCACTCCTAACTGGCTTGCAGCAGAAGGAAAATTTAAATGCCCCTGCCATGGGAGCGGGTTTACTCCGGAAGGATTGAATATTGAGGGCCCTGCTCCAAGACCTTTGGAAAGATTTAAGGTTGCATTGGATGATAATGGCCAAATAATCGTTGATGAAGGAATAAGGTTCAGAGGCGAGCGGGGGGAATGGAATAAGACTGGCGCATTCTTGAAGGTGTAAAATGACTCATAAACCAAACAAAAATTTTTTGGAAAAATACAGAAACATGCTGAAAGAAAAGGGATTGCTTAGCATGTTGAAAGATGTAACCGTTCATTCTCAAGTCTGGAAATCTATTTTCAGACACACCTTTGCAGATACGCCCAAGAACCGCATGCTAAAGATTGTCTCAAACGTCTTTATGCATTTGCATCCGGCAAAGGTTAAAAGACATGCGCCCCAATTAAAATTCACCTGGTGTATGGGCGGCATTAGTTTCTTCTTGTTTCTGGTACTAACATTCACGGGCGTACTTTTGATGTTTTATTACCACCCTACCGTTCGTGATGCATATTGGGATATAAAAGACCTGGAGTCTCAAGTACCCTTCGGTGTAATTTTAAGGAATTTGCACCGATGGAGCGCTCATCTGATGATTATAACGGTATGGTTCCATATGTTTCGTGTATTTGCGACAGGGTCTTACAAACCACCAAGGGAATTTAACTGGTGTGTGGGCGTTGTTCTGCTGGTGCTTACCCTCCTTTTAAGTTTTACCGGCTACTTGCTTACCTGGGATCAATTAGGATTTTGGGCTGTGACGGTAGGCACAAACATGGCCCGCTCGGCACCTTTACTGGGCCACGAAGGGCCTTTTGGAGAACAACTCGGAATAACGGCGCATAATGATATACGATTTGCGCTCTTAGGCGGTTCAATCGTTGGTGGCAATGCCTTATTAAGGGCATACGTATGGCACTGTATAGGATTGCCGCTTATCATCAGCGTGTTTATGATGGTACACTTCTGGCGAATTCGCAAGGATGGAGGCATTTCTGGGCCACTCTAACTATAAGGTAAATTTTAATAGGTAATCATGGAACACATCTGGGCAATTATAACAAAACCTGATAACATTCCCATTGTCGGTCTCATACTCTTGTTATTTTTCTTTACATGGCTTACTTTCAAGCAAGCATTTGAAAACGATAAGCGGATGGAACAGAAAAGGCGTCAAAAAGGAGAATGACATCCCGTGAATTATAGGATATTTAAAGCCGATGACCACTGGTTCAGGGAAAACATAAATTGCCAGTATGCATGCCCTGTCAATACGCCAGCCATGAATTACATAGAACGCATAGCTGCGGGAGACTTTGATGGTTCTTTGCATCTTAATTTCATGGCAAATCTTTTCCCTCATATTCTCGGCAGGGTATGTACCCATCCCTGTGAAACTGCATGCCGCCGCGGCGCAATCGATAAGCCTATCGCCATATGTTCGCTTAAGAGAAGCGCAGCAGATTTCGCCAGCAAAATGTTTCCTGGAAAACCAGGAAACAGAAAAAAAACAGGTAATCGTATTGCAATAATTGGTTCAGGACCTTCAGGTCTTGCCGCAGCGAACGATTTGGCTTTTAAAGGGCACGATGTTGTTATTTACGAGGCTTTACCGCTTGCTGGCGGCATGTTAAGTGTGGGTATCCCGCCTTACCGGTTACCGCGTAGTACTATAGAAGACGCTGTGAACCGGATAAAAGAGATTGGGGTTGATATCTGCTTAAACAGCTCTATCGATACCTATGATAAGTTTAACATCTTGTTAAAGGAATTCAAGGCTGTGTACATTGCCACGGGCGCCCATAAATCACAGTCACTTGATATTCCTGGTGAAGATATTTCCGGGGTAATGCATGGCATTACCTTTATGAAGAATACAAACCTCGGAATGATAAAAACTATCCCTGAAAAGGTTGTAGTGATTGGAGGGGGATTTACCGCTATAGATTGCGCACGCTCGTCGCTCAGGCTGGGCGCTCAGGAGATTTCTATCGTTTACCGGAGAAGTTTAGAGGAGATGTCGGCCGGTGAAGCGGAAGTAAACATGGCAGAGGAAGAGGGTATAAAGATATATTTTTTAACTTCGCCTATAAAGATCGTTGAAGGGCATGGCTCGAAGGTAACGCATCTCGAATGTATAAAAAATAGACTCGGCGAACCAGACGACAAAGGCCGAAGGCGTCCAGTACCTATTGAAGGAAGCAATTTTACAATACCGGTAAATGTAGTAATAGCAGCTATTGGACAATCACCAGATATAGGATTCCTTTCAGAAAAGTTTGGTATAAAGGTGAATCACTGGGGGATGCCTGTCATAGACCAGGAAAGTTTTATGACTACAAGAGAAGGTGTATTTGCAGGCGGTGATTGTGTAACAGGCCCCAGAAATGTAATTGAGGTGATAGCAGACGGCAGAAAAGCTGCAAGGTCGATACATAAATTCTTAACAGGGCAGGAAAGGACAGGATACAAATTTTATTATAAAGAGCAATCCCCTTCCGGAAGAATACCTGATTATGAGGCAATACCCAGACAAAAGCAAGATAACATTCCCGTGGAAGAAAGGCTGAATCTCCATACAGAGACAGAACTGGGGCTTTCGAAGGAAAATACCTTTAAGGAGGCCGGGAGGTGTCTGCTTTGCCATTTTAATATATTTATCGATGAAAAATGCATATTATGTGGTGGTTGTATTGATGTCTGCCCACACAATTGTATATCTATGGTATCACGTGAATATGTTGAGGATGCCGGTATTTTAGATAATAAAGATCCAGTCCCTGATGATTGGGATGCCGTTATGGTTATTAATGAAGAAAAATGCATCCGGTGCGGATTGTGTGTTAATCGTTGTCCTGTAGATGCTATTACGATGAAACGCTTTGCATATTCTGAAGAATAAAAAACAGAAAATATGGATACGAAAGAAGAAAAAACGAAAGAGAAGGGAAGATACAGGGCATTGACATTTATTAAAGGTCCTACACTTGCAAAGGAGAAGGATGCCGATGTTTCCGAAAGCGAACTTCCTACATGGCCATATCTGGTAAGAAAGGAATTTCTGGCGGTAATCATCTGTACAATCCTCCTCATTGTCTGGTCTGTTTTGCTTGATGCGCCGCTTGAAGAGCATTCAGATCCTACCATGACCCCGAACCCGGCAAAGGCTCCCTGGTATTTTTTAGGACTTCAGGAAATGCTTGTTTACTTTGATCCATGGATTGCCGGGGTCGTTTTTCCTATTCTCATAATTATAGGCTTGATGTCTATACCTTACGTAGATTTTAATCCCAAAGGCAACGGGTATTATACCTTTAAGGAAAGAAAATTTGCCTTACTTACCTTCTGTTTTGGATTTCATATCTTATGGATATTGCTCATTATCATCGGCGTCTTCATGCGTGGGCCAGGTTGGCTTTGGTTCTGGCCGTGGCAAGAATGGGATCCCCATCGGATCGTAGCTGAAACCAACTACGATCTAACCAGTTTCATAGGTATTGATTCGAAATCTTTGTTGGGCTTTATCATAGGTGGCGCAGTTGTGATTGGATACTTCTTCATGGGCATAACAATTCCGTATCGTCTTATGAAGGCAAAAGAAAGCGTAGCATTAGAAAAACTCGGCATTATCAAATACTCTATCGTGGCGTTTCTTTTCTTATCTATGATTGCGCTGCCGATAAAGGTATTTCTGAGGCTTGTATTTCATGTAAAATATATATGGGTAACACCGTGGTTTAATATATAAGATATAAGTTATGTCTGACAACAAAAATCTACATCCCATTAAAAGAGAAGAAGACAAGTCTTACCTGGTTATATATGTCACGGTGAGTTTTATCCTTGTTGCAGTCACCATATGGGTGCTCGTAAATGAGACGGTTGACAGACGGCCGTGGAAAAAATATCAAAAGCAATTTTATCGCTTAGAGTCAGACAAAATCAGACAGGCATACGAAAAGGAACGCGCAATTTTTGAAAGCCCAGAAACCCAAAAGAACTATGGAGAGACAAAAAACAATCTGGAACATGCATGGGAAGACTTCAAAAAGCCATCAATACAAAATAAGTACAAAAAGTTATCAGAAGAACAAACGGTATTGAATAAAACATTAGAATCCTTACGGTTTAAGGCAATTGTGGCGCGGAATGAACGCATAGAGAAGGAATATCTCTTTGGAAAAAATCCGAGTGAATATATCATACATGAAATTGCTGCGCTGGAGGAAAAGGGTAATGACCTTGCTGCAAAGGCAAAAGAGGCTGAAGACAATTTAGTTTCTGTAGAGACGAGATTAACTGAACTGAAGCGCGGCATTACTACCTATGCCGAGGAATTAGATTCCTATACGGCAGGAATGAAAAAATACAAAGCGCAATTAAAAAATTTCAAAAAAACCCGGCCGGGTCTGCAATTATACCAGATGTATCTGGAGGACTTATCTATCGTAGACCGGTGTATGTCGTGCCATGTGGGTATTACCAGGACAGAAAATGTATCTGCAGAACAACCGTATGCAAGCCATCCTGATCGTGATTTATATTTAGGTAATCATCCACCAGAAAGATTTGGCTGCGCGCTCTGCCACGAGGGGCAGGCTAATGCTACATCAGGGGTAAAAAAGGCGCATGGAGAGGTTGAATACTGGCTTACACCGATATACCGGGGCAAGTCCGCTCAGGGATCATGTATCCGGTGCCATAACGAAGGCAAAGAAGTAAAAGGCGCAGAAATTCTCTGGCAAGGGAGAAGGCTATTCGAAGAGCTTGGCTGTCATGGATGCCACGAAACAACGGGTCTCGGTAAAGATAAACACAGAATGATAGGTCCTGGTCTGAGAAATATAAAGAATAAAGTAAAACCTGACTGGCTTACGGAATGGATAAAAGATCCAAAATCCTTCCGCCCTACCACGTTGATGCCCAATTTCAAACTTTCAGAAGAGGAATCTCAATCTATAGCAGCCTATCTGTGGCAGCATGCAGATGAAAGAAATATACATGATGAGGTACCCAAATTTGATGAGGGGCAATTATCTCGTGGCGATTTTATCTTTGAGCATATTGGATGCATGGCATGCCATTCTTATGAGAAAGATACAGAGCGTGGATTTGCGCCTAATCTGGCAAGGATTGGAGAGAAGATAAACTATGGGTATCTGGTCGAGTGGATTATAAACCCGAAAGGAAAAGAGCCGCTCACCCGTATGCCAAACTTCAGGCTTAATCAGGAAAAAGCAAGTTTAGTTGCTGGATACCTGATAAGTAAGACAGCTATAGGTTTTACAAGAGACGGGTTAACAGATGTGACGTGGTTAGAGGATAAGGAACGGGCACGCGCAGGAGAGGCCTTGATTAAGAAATATGGTTGTTTTAGCTGTCATGAAATACAGGGTATGGAAGGGCTAGGTAAGATTGGAGTCGAGTTATCGGCTATCGGGTCTAAATATGTTGAATTACTCGATTTTGGACTTTTGGAAAAAAGAATATTGGGCGAAGTTGGGCTTAAGCATATCTCAGAGAATGTAGGTGAGGCAAGGCGGGCATGGCTACGGGCAAAATTGCAAGATCCGAGACAATTTGATAAAGGAAAGTACAAAAAACCTGAGGATCTATTGAAGATGCCTGACTTCGGATTAACTGGTGAAGAAACAGAATCATTGCTTGTGCTGCTCACCGGACTGAAAGAGGAAAAACTTCCCGATGCGTATATCGATAGGCTCACAGAAAGCGAACAGGGCATAACAGAGGGGAAGAGACTCATTGGAAAGTACCATTGTACCGGATGCCACCAGCTTGATGTGGACAGATTATATGTTGAAGGAGGAATAGAACTTAAGGGAATGGTAAAGCTGGATGAGGAAGATGGGGTATATTTTCAACTTATGGAAGATAGCGGTGAACTTAAGCAAAAGGCAGGCGAGACTGTCTTCATTGATAAAGAACAAATTGTGCGCAAGGAATGGGCTAAGAAGGTTGATTTTGCATCGTCGATTATAGAATATCATGTCGATAATGAGGGTCTCGTGCCTGAAGAGGCAAGGGTATTCGCTCCGCCCTTGTTATATGGCGAAGGTAAGAAGGTTCAACCTGCGTGGGCATTTGAATTCTTAAAAGATCCTATAGATCTGAGGCCATGGCTGGATGTAAAGATGCCGTCGTTTAGTTTACCAAATGAGGAGGCTGCCAGCCTTGCCAGATTCTTTGCTGTGAGGGAAAACGAAGAGTATCCTTATGAGTATGTAGTCGAAACAAAGAAAGAGTATAGAGAGGAGAAGGAGGCCAGATCGCCGGGTTATCTCTTAGCAGCAAAGAAGCTATTTGAATCCAAAGATGTCAACTGTACATTATGTCACGTAAAAGGAGAAAAAATGCCGGAAGGCGACCCAACGGGCTGGGCGCCTGATCTCATGCTTGCCAGGACAAGATTAAAACCGGACTGGATAAAGAGGTGGTTGCTTGATCCGCAATCAATCCAGCCAGGCACAAAGATGCCAAAGTTTTTCAGAGAGGGAGAGTTCCAGGATTATATTCCGGGAACACCTCAGGAACAAGCAGAAGCAATGAAGGATTATTTAATGAATCTAGAGATCATCCCAAAATCGTAATTTCGTGTCTATACATAGCGACATAAGTTTACAACTCCCCGATAACTACATTCGAGGACAAGCGTCTGTCATTCCGGGCTTGACCCGGAATCCAGTATTTTTCTGGATTCCCGCTTCCGCGGGAATGACATATTCGTATCTGATTAAGGAAAGAGAAATTTCATACTCTGTAAATCGATTCCAGGGGTGGCACTGACAAACTTTGTTTGTCAGTGCCACCCGATCTGAAGTTAACTAAAAACCTCACTATTAATATCTAGAATCATTTGATGATAGAGAGGTTTCCGTACAGAAATAGGTTTTGGGATAGCTTCTGCAGGAATAATATCTCTTTTCCGGACAATCTCTGAAAAAATGGTTTCTTACCATAACATCAACATGATATCGTGCAGAGTTTAAAATGGATTGTTATTTTTTGCTTACCAGCAATGATTGCACCTTCGATAATCCTTTGCCTGGTTCCACAGGATATCCTGCCTCATAAAGTCCTTTTTCAAGGGCGGCAATGGCAACAATAATATCGAAATCATTTACATAACCCATGTGACCGATACGGATCATCTTTCCTTTTAATTCATCTTGTCCGCCGGTAAAGGTTACCCCCGTTTCATCGCGTAGTTTTTTGATAATCTTATCAACATCTATTCCTGTTGGCGCCTTAATAGCAGTCAATACATTGCTTGCATATTCCCCGGCAAAGAGTTCCAACCCAAGCGCCTTTGCGCCTTCTCTCGTGGCATGAGCAAGGCGGGCATGCCTCTTCCATACATTCTCGATCCCTTCCTTTTTGATCATATCCAGGGCTGTCTTCATAGCCATAACCAGCGAAACGGCGGGGGTAAAAGGGGTTGTTTTGTCTTTTAACTCTTTTCTCATCTTCCTGAAATCCCAGTAATATCTGGGTAAATCAGCCTTTTCTATCACACTCCAGGCGCTATTGTTAACACAAACGAAGGCCAGGCCGGGCGGCATCATACATCCTTTCTGTGATCCGGTAATAGCGACATCGATATTCCATTCGTCCATCAATAATTGATGGACACCGATTCCGGTAATAGCATCGACAACGAGCAAGGCCCCGCGTTTTTTTACGATAGGGGAAATAGACTTTATATCGTGGACAACACCCGTAGATGTTTCGCATTGGGTTGTAAATACTACGTTAATTCCATGAGTCTTATTGAGAGCGGTCTCAATATCTTGTGGATTTACAGCCTTCCCGTTTTCAACATCAATTATAATGGTCTCAATGCCAAAGCATTTACATAGCTCTGCCCAGCGTTCACCAAATTTTCCGCTGACAACTACCAGCGCCTTATTTCCTCTGGACAGAACATTCGCAACGCACGCCTCCATAGCGCCCGTTCCGGAAGACATAAGGGTAAAAACATCTCCAGTCTTCGTCTGAAACAGGTATTTTAAGTCCTCGCTCACCTCATAAAATATTTGAGAGAATTGTGGCGTCCTATGATGGATCATTGATTGTGCTTCGGCCAGCGCCACTTCAGGTGGCACCATGGTTGGACCTGGCGTAAACAGATAATTCTTCTTCATTCTCTATCCTTTCACGTATCTTGTAGCGCCGACCTCTATATCAGCCAATAATGGGAACATCCCCCCTGCGCTACTTATTATTCTTTTACTCTCTTAATACGATGGTAAATATCCTCAGAGAGGAAATGAACCAAAGCTGAATCCAAAATGGATTCGAAGAAAAATTATTATATGAAAACGGAAAAAAGAGTCAAGGGATAAAACCAGAGGCGATGGTTCTTCCAATGACCATTCGTTAGCTATTCCATGATTACAAAGATACCAAATATGAGAAAGAATTAAAGAATTTTGATAGAAAATTGATTGCTGAAAATTCGTATTATACCTACATCGCTCTCCCGTTTTTTAGTATCTTTATACCTTGGCAGATCAATATTTACAAGATTTTCAACCTGTTTTTAATTGTACAGCACACATATTTTATCTTATACTTTATTTATGAAAACGACAAAATGGTTAGCCGGAAATTTTATAGTGCCCGAAGCTATGTCTTCTATTCAAGACGCCATTAAAAAGGCAGGCGGAAATGAGGTATTCCTGATTGGCAAACTTAACGATGAACTTTTGGTAATTGATGTTGATGTTTATGCTATGGGAAATAAGAATGCTGTCCCGGCTATTACCAAAGACGCAAAATATGGGGATGTAATTATCCACAATCACCCGGATGGTATTTTAGATCCGTCCGATGCAGATATCGAAATTGCTTCATGTATGGGGGCATTAGGAGTGGGATTCTATATCACAGATAACCAGGTAAAGTATCTGTATCCTGTGGTGAAGGTAAAGAAAAAACCTCTGTATGAAGAGCTCAATTTTAAAGAGCTTTTGGGGCAATTTCTGCCCGGCGGAAATTTTGCTCAACAACTACCGCGCTATGAGTACCGCGAACAACAAATCGAGATGTTAAAGTCGGTAATCAACGCCTTTAATTGCCATAAGATCGCCCTCATTGAAGCAGGAACAGGAACTGGTAAATCTCTCGCATACCTTGTTCCGGCGGTGTTTTGGAGCATAAAAAATCAGGAGCGGGTAGTAATTTCCACCAATACAATAAACCTGCAGGAGCAATTGATTGAAAAAGATATACCGATACTGCAGAAGTGTTATGGATTGAATTTTAAGAGCGTCCTGGTAAAAGGAAGGAATAACTACCTTTGCCTTAGAAAGGTTTATAATTTACGCTCCGAGGGTGGCGCACTGATCGAAGACAATGACAGACAGCAATTGAATACCCTATTAGAATGGGCTATAAAGACACGGGATGGGAGCAAAGCAGACCTGAATTTCATACCCCGTGAGGATGCCTGGGAATCGATACAATCAGAGGCAGACCAATGTACACGGTTGAAGTGCCAGTTTTATGATGCATGCTTCTTTTATATTGCACGCAGAAACGCAGCCAGCGCTGATGTTCTTGTCATAAACCATTATCTTTTGATGGCCGACCTGATTGTGCGTCAGGAATCGAAGGGCTACGAAGGTGTAGCTATCTTGCCACCCTTCAAAAAAATCATCATAGACGAGGCGCATCATTTAGAAGCCGTGGCAACAAGTAACCTGAGCAGTGTAATCTCACGGTTAAGAATAACGAAGCTACTGGGAAGGTTAATTAATCTAAAAGATGCCAGGAAAGGTCTTTTACAGCACATCAAAGGTAAACTAAAAGAAGTAAGCTCAGATCATGACAAATCCATAGCAATGGATATTGCTGACAAAATCAACACAGAAATCATTGAATCAAGACAGCATCTCTATAATACAGTCCTGGAAGTCTTTGAAGATATCTCCCATGCCGCAGGCAATTATATGGTAAACGCTGGTTTACAAAAAGATAAAAATGAAGAAATGAAACTTCGTATAACCACACACTTCGCTTCCACACACCTGTGGTATGCTGGTATAGAGGTAAAGCTTAAGTCCCTATGCACAGAGATCCATAAATTTACCCTGTTGTTAAAGACGGTATTAGATAAGATAGGAGAATTATCCAAAAAGTCGCAGGATATTTTATCATCAGTATTAATAGATATTGTATCGTGTAAGATGCGTTTAAAAATGGTGGCACACGATATGTCTTTTTTCATCACCACGAACGAAAAGTTTTGCAAGTGGATAGAAATCAAACGATACAAAGAAAATCCCATTATCCGGTTTTGTACAGCGCCCCTTTCCGTTTCTGATGGTTTGAAGGCCTGCCTCTATGATAATTACCCTACAATACTATTGACATCAGCTACATTAGCAGTCAATAATAATTTTACGTTTTTTAAAGAGAATATTGGCCTGAATCAAATCACGGAGGATCGATTATCTGAATTGATGCTCCGTTCTCCGTTTGATTATAAAAAGCAGGTTATCGTTGGCATTCCCACAGATATTTCAGAGCCTAATGGTTCTGGTTATGCATTGGCGCTCGAGCGCAATATCTTTAAGACTATAGAAATTTCCGAAGGAAGGGCATTAATCCTGTTTACCTCTTATAACCTTCTTGATAATCTTTATCAAAAACTAGAACCGCGGATTACACATATGGGCTATACCTGCTTAAAACAAGGAATGGATAGCCGCAACAGACTCCTTGATACTTTCAAAAAAGACAAGACGTCCGTTCTTTTTGCTACCGATAGTTTCTGGGAAGGGATTGATGTTAAAGGAGACGCTCTGGAATGTGTTATCCTTACCAGATTACCGTTTAAAGTACCAACAGAACCTATTATTGAGGCGCGGGCAGAAGCTATTGAGAATTCCGGTGGCGATGCTTTCTATAACTATTCTTTACCTATGGCTGTAATTAAATTTAAACAGGGTTTTGGAAGGCTTATACGGAGCCGCGATGATAAGGGTGTAGTGGTTATTTTTGACAGTCGGGTGGTTACCAAGAGGTATGGGCGTATATTTCTCGAATCCCTTCCCAATATAAGATGCATTAAGGATAAAGGGGAGATTGTTTTTCAGGAAATGAAAGAATTCCTGGTACAGTCTCTTCATTAGCCATGCAGATACAGAGGATAGGTTAAGTTGTCGAGTAAGTAGGGCAAGGCTTTACAGGCTGTCCGAGAATGCTTTCACACGACAAATCCTATTACTATATGTTGACAAAATATTAGCACGGCAACAATATTTAGTATGGCATTTGTGGATCGATTAAATTCTCGGACAGCCTGTTTAGCCGCGCTTCTCCGATTGTGTTCGCCCTGCCTTGAGTGAGCTTAAATCTTACTATTTGCCTGTTCATAATATAGGCGAACATAAGGTTCTTCCCTACTTCGAATCTTTGAACTATAGTGTTGAATAATTCATGATAGAGGAGGTAAAAACGATGAAGATACTTTTGACCGGCAGTACAGGTTTCGTTGGAAAGCAGTTATTGCACGATTTGATCGATAATAATTATCAGGTTAGATGCCTTGTTAGACAGGGATCTGAGAACAAAATCGCGAATTACAAAGATAAAAATATTGATATCGTATATGGTGATATTACCGATGCCCGTAGTTTGGACGATACACTAAAGGGGTGTGATGCGGTAATTAATCTTGTCGGTATTATTCGAGAGTTTCCCGGGAAAGGGATTACCTTTGAGAAACTTCATTATGAGGGCACAGCAAACCTTGTTACAGCAGCCAGAACACAAGGAATCAGACGGTTTATACACATGAGCGCATTGGGGGCGCGGCCGCAGGGAAAAACTCAATATCAACAAACCAAGTTTCGTGCGGAAGAATTCGTGAGAGATAGTGGACTTGATTATACAATCTTTCGCCCTTCCATCATATTCGGACCGGGTGACAAATTTGTTAATCTGTTTGCCACTATGCTCAAAACTCAACAATTTGTGCCTGTTGTGGGTAATGGAAAGTATAAGATGCAGCCCGTGGCGCTTGAAAATGTTTCATCAGGTTTTGTAAAATCGATAGGACAAAAAAATGCTATCGGTAAAACCTTCGAGATTGGAGGACCGGAGAAGATGGAATTCGATAAGCTTATTGATATCATAGGCGAAGCGCTCTGTTTACCACCATACAAGATTCATATTCCCGCATTTATAATGCGTTGTATGGCCGAAATGTTTGATTGGATACCATCCTTCCCTATTACAACAGAGCAAATCACCATGCTTCTTGAGGGTAACGTTTGTGATGAGAGGCCGTTTTTTGAACATTTCGGTATTAAACCTATTGGCTTTAAGGAAGGAATATTTCAATACCTTCAAATATAAGAACAGGCTCCATAGGATAATGAGGCTGCGATGAATATTTGGAAAGGGAAAATATACATGGTGATGTACTCTATAAGAAATAACAAATGCCAGACGCCAAATTCCAAAAATTTATGGAAGGTTTTTACAAAGTAATACTATAATCTCACGTTATAATAACCGAGAGTTGCCTTTACAAGCACTTTATTTATTGGAGGGGTTGTTTATGAGAAATATTTTAGTAATTATCGCAGTATCAATAATTTTTAGTATTTCGGATGGTATAGTAGAGGCTAAAGGGCTGGATAAAGGGGTAGGGCCATACGGAGAGTTCTGGAAGCCGATTCCTACCCAAAGATACTGGGCCCCGGACTATTTCTATACACCGCCGGAAGAGCCAAAAGGTGTTTATAGCGAAGAGGAATGTGTGGCCTGTCATAAAGCATTAAATCCGGGTTTAGTAAAGGCATGGGAAGAAAGTAATCATGCAAATTTTGATAAGATCGATAAGATACAGGATTATCAGAATATTGATAGCCGCCTGGCTCCAGTAACCAATCCTCCGTATGCGCCTATTGGCAAACTTCAGGATTACCAGAGAGAGAAATTAGCCGAAATAGAGAAACACCTCGGAAAAAAACTTACTGCGGTAGGTTGTATTGACTGTCATGGGAAGATCGGAGCTGAAAAGCTGGATCATGCAAAAGAATTGGTAATGCCAAGCGCCGCCCATTGCGGCGAGTGCCATAAGCAAGAATTTGAGGAGTTTGAATCTGAGAAACGCTACGGTATTCCTGATTGGAAGCCAGGCAGAGAAAGTCACGCAAAGGCTTATGATGCAAATCTGGGCGTCGACGTATGGGCAGCACAGGATAAGAATATCGTTCAAGGCTGCGATATGTGCCATAACATCCAGCATAAGTGTGATAGCTGCCATACCCGCCATGCCTTCAAGGCATCCGAAGCGAGAAGGCCCGAGGCATGCCAAACTTGTCATAACGGGCCGGATCACCCTGATATTGAATATTACAGGGATTCTAAACATGGCTCTATCTATTTTATTGAGGGCAATAGCTGGAATTGGAATAAGCAATTAAAGGATGCTAACTACATATCTCCTACCTGTCAATCCTGCCATATGTATTACAAAGGACAATATTCACATAATATGGTTAGGAAAGCCATCATGGGTGAAGGAGACGTGCTCTTTTATGACAATATTTTTAAAGGGATCAAACCAACGGATTATATTAAGAACAGTAAAGAACTGCAATCAAGGCGAGAAGCATGGATAGAGGTATGTGTTCAGTGCCATTCACAAAGATTTTCCCGTGATTATCTTGATTCCATGGATAAGGCATCAGATTCGATTTTTCACTATGTAAGCGATGCCTATGCTACGATTAAATCACTCTATGAAGAAGGAATACTTTACCCTATGCCCGAAAACAGGCCTAAAGCGCCTGCCCCCGTAACAGAAAAATATCCTGACCTGCTTGGCGGCTTTTATGGAGAATTCTGGGCAAAAGGAGGAAATCCGAGCAGGATTGAGAAGGACTTTTTATATATGTGGGAGAATGATGCTTTTTTGGTCAGGAAGGGTTTAGCGCACATGAATCCCAACGGCTTTACCTATATCTCCTGGTCGAATTTACTCAAGAAGTACGTGGATATACAGAGTGAGGCTAGTACCTTAAGGCGGTTGGCTGCGTTAGAGAAAAAGGCAAAATTAAGGTCAAAAAAGATACGGGAGAAAAAATAATTAGGAACGCTATGGGGGACATACAAAAGGTTTTCTCAAGTACCGAGAGATTTTAATTGATTTTTTAGCAAGTTACTGTAATTTGCCAGGTAAAAATCCTCAGGAGGGAAAAGGTATGCCTGGTAATGATTCTTTTGAAATTCTTGCTACAAAAAGACTGGATCATCTGAGGCAAGCAGTTTTTGGGGTGACAGGGTACACCCTAGCGGGATTATTTGTCCATGTAGAGTATCATCCCCAGGTGTTTGCCCCATACGCATCAAGCTAAGCGCCGACAGCTTGTTCCCAAACTCTTCCCCATTTACATGAGGACATGGTTTGGGAACACACATGTACGAGAAACTCCGTTTCTCGAATCAATGGTAGGCATCTTGCCTGTTCTACCGTGATAAACCTGAATGATAGTGTGTATGATTCCTCAGGAGAGGCAGGTTTCAAACCTGTCCCTACTCGAAACAGAGTTTCGAGGCAATTGCGTTCCCAAACAGAGTTTGGGAACGAGCCAACGAGCCACTGAGCTTAGCTTGATGCGTATGGGTGTTTGCCCAGCCCTTATGCAAACAGCACATTATGCTGAATGTATCTCTATTGTTTCTGATACGAAATTATCTGTGTTATTTGTGTTCATGCGATTTAAAGGCAGGCTAATATAAAAATCAGTTCCAATACCCTCTTTGCTTTCTACGTAGATAGCTCCTTCATGATCTTTTATAATTCTGTATACCATAGCGAGTCCCAGCCCTGTACCTCTGTCCTTATCAGTAAAGAATGGTTCAAAGATCTGTGAGATTTTCTCGGCAGAAATTCCGATGCCATTATCTGAGATCTTAATAACAAAATATAGCTTGTCATTTCGATCATGCACTGAAAGCGAAGCGAAGGAAAAGAAAGTGCTATTCAGATGTATTTTTGCCATTTTCTTAAACTCAGAAAGGCCTTCTGTCAAGCTTGTGCTTACCCTGATGCACCCGTTTTCTGGCAGCGCATCAAGACTATTCTGCAGAAGATTTATCAGCACCTGCCTTATCTTATCTTCATCTGCAATAAGCTGGCATCTTTTTTCTTCAAAGGCGGTAATTATTTTAATACCTTTCTCTGCGGCAATATTCCTGAGAAAATTTACGGTATCTATTATGGCGCCATGAGGATCTATATTCTGCAGGACGGGTTTAGAAGGTTTTGCCAAATCTAATAAATCTTCAATAATTCTATTAATCCTCTCTATTTCCTTTATAGCAATTTTCTGGAAATCATTATGAAATTCTTCGTCATTTTTCTTGTGAGGAAGCAGCTGAAAATAGGTGTTTATTGCTACCAGTGGATTTTTTATCTCATGTGCAATATTGGCTGCAAGAGTGCCGAGATATGCTAACCGTTCGGAATGCTGCTTTTCGCTCTGAAGCAGTTTCAATTCTGTCAGGTCTGTCAAAATTATTAAGGCCCCAAGCTTCTCCCCGTCCTCAGTCCTGAGGCTTGTTGTGGTCATACCACAAGGTATTTTTTTATTTTCACGTTCGACAAGAACTTCGAAATTATGACATTCTCCCTCATTGTTCAAGGTATATCGAATCGCCTCCCGGGCATCTCTGCCAAGGTACTTAAGTATTATTTCGGTTGTACTGGCATTCTCCAACCCGAGAATTCTTTTCGCTTCATTATTGATAAGAGTAAGATTACTATTATTATCCATAACGATAACACCGGTTTTCAGGCTCTGAAGGATATTATCTCTATAAACTTTAGCCTCTTTCAATCCTGCATAAAGACGGGCATTATTAACCGCCATGGCTAATTGACCAGAAAAGGCAAGAAACATCTGAATATCTTCCTGGATAAAAATTTTTTTGTTTATCTTCTTCCCCAAAAAAATTATACCGAAGAGGTCATTCTTTTGAAAAACCGGAACACAACTTTCGACATTTAGGGACGCTAATTTCTCCTCTAGTACACGGTCAAGCTCGCTGTGGGTAAAACGGTACAACTGATCCCGTGAAAGAACTGTTCTATTCTGGCAAAGCCACGTAATGATGATATCCTGACTCAGGAGAAACAAATTATCTTCAGGCGTAAAATTTATAGCTGCCTTTAATCTATAATTTTTGGTGTCTTCTTCTTTTAGCAGTATGCATGTCTTTTCGATACCTACAGAATCATACAAGTACTGGATGGCATAATGAAGAAGGCCACTCAAATCATGGATAGAAGAGAACATTATTGTAGAATCACTCAGTATCTTTGAATGGCTATACCTGGTGTGGAAAAAAATCTTCTCAATAACATGTTGGATTGATTCTCGAGCAGATACAAAGGCTATAAACGTTACTATTATAGACACTACGTTAGTAATGGTATTCCTGTGCTCTGATGCCGGAAGGATGCTACTTAGAAATACTCCAATAATGAAATAGATTGCGCTCATGGCAATGGATAGAGCAAGGTAAACCGTACTCCGCTTGATTACCACGCTGATATCCATGAGGTGGTATTTCGCAATAGCATAGGCTACCGCTATCGGAATAGGAATGGATACCAAAGGTACAAACATCTCAACTTGCCATACACCTAATGCCGGTAAGAGAAAATTTGTAATACTTCCAAAAAACACGGATGTTGCTACCCCAAAATATAAATATTGAATCTGTAATCTTTTTATTCCGTAATAGTTAACACTTTTTCTGTAAAGGATATAAAAAGAGTGCGCCATACACATAATAAAATAAAACCAAAATACAGAAAATAATGGACCATACTTGGCACAAGGCCACCCCCTTGCAAAGGATACAGATTCAACAATATAGGAAGAAGAAAATGCTAGGAAGATACTTATAACAAAAAAAGATATGCTTAAGTACTTATCGATAGGCCTTTCCTTTCGATCAGGAAAGATAGATGAAAAAAAGAAAAAAGTAGAAGGAATAAAGATAGCAGCACTAAAGACTAACTTCAGTCTAAAAGTAGCCAAAATTGGATCGATTGTATGGAGTACAAGAAAAACAAAGAATATCCATATTGATATAACATGCGCAAAGAGACAGAATCTTTTATTAATACCATTTGTAGGATTTCTTAAAAAAACAAAGATTCCAAGTCCTGCAATTAATAAAGATATAAGAATGAATACGACTCTGCTCGCAGGCATAATCTCTTTCTATAAATATTTTCTTAATACGAGCACGGCATGTGTACCACCGACACTATGGCTATTTATTAATACTGTATCCATGGTGAAATATCTGGCATGGTGCGGGACATAGTCTAGATCACAAAGGGAATCTGGCACATCTAAATTAATTGTAGGAGAAATAACTCCATTTTTTATCATGAGACTCGTTGCTACTACTTGAAAACTACCTCCGGCAGCATAAGCCTGGCCAGTCATGGATTTAATGGAACTTATCGGAATTTTATACGCACGTTCCCCGAAAAACGACTTAAAGGCATTTGTTTCTGACACATCATAGCTAGGAATGGCGTTTCCGTGAGCACAAATATAGTCTATCTCTTCTTTTCTAATCTTTCCGGAATTCAATGCTTGTTCCAACGCGGTGACTAATCCTAGCCCATTAGCATCAACCCGAACAACATCTTGCCCATCACTTGCAGATGCATAGGATATAATCTCAGCATATATATCTGCACCTCTGTTTACAGCATGATTCAATTCCTCAATCACTATTGCTGCGCCACCCTCACTAAGTACCATACCATCACGATCCTTATCATATGGTCGTGAGGCCACCTCAGGTTCTTCATTTCTTTTTGAAAGAATTCCCAAAGCACAGAAAGTTGCCATGGCAAAAGGAAAGATTGGGGCATCTGCGCTTCCTACAATTGCCACATCTACTGTTCCTTGTTTTACCATATTATAACCCCAATTTACAACATCAAGTCCGGTTGAACATCCTGAGCACAATGTAGAATTAGGCCCGGCAATATTTAATTCCGAACATATATAACCAGTTGTTACATGAGGTGTAAATTCAGGAGCAGTAAAGCGGCTAACAGCCTTTGGGCCAGAGTCTAAGAATTTCTTATGTTGACCCTCATATATATCATTCTCAGCCCCTATCGTTGATCCAAAACATACCCCGAATCTATCTCGATTCTCTCTGCTTAAATTAATGCCGGAATCTGCTACTGCCATCTTTGCTGTTGCAACACCAAAGTGAGTAAATCTTCCACTTCTTTTGACCAATTTTGGATCAAAATAATCGCAAGGATCAAAATTTTTTACCTCACCAGCAATTTGTGTACTGAAAGGAGAGGGATCAAAAGAAGCGATCTTCCTTATACCTGATCTTCCATGAATAAGCGCATCCCAGTACTCATCTTTCCCATTCCCATTTGGCGCCAATATTCCCAAGCCAGTAATAACAGCACGCCTTGTAACCATTGAGCTTTTCCTCCTTAAAGAATATCTTTATTGGTTAAAGAGAGTTTTTCTCGGCTAATTTACGGCTGTACGTATTTATCCTTTGGTAAACATCTCTAAGGAAACTGTAATCTGTAGTTAGTAAAGACAAATCACTCTTCATCTTAAATTCTTCCAACCCCTTTTGATCCATAAATCCTGCGCTTCTTGCTGCAAGACAATGTTCATCAGAGATGTTAACCGGATAACCCATTTCCCGAACCTTTTTCTCCATGAGTCCGGCCATCTTAAGCATATCCAAAAACTTTATTCCATGTAAGGAGATATTTAGTTCAGGCCATGTACTTGGATCTTTTGTTAGCTCATATTCATAGCGTAAAATAGTCTGCATATAACCTTCAGGCAGTTTGAAGCCAAATTGTTCAGGTTCTAATTGCCAGTTTGTTGCAGGCAACGGTGCGCCAGGGGTTATGAGAATAGAATCTGGCTTATAATTCTCATTTTTTAATTTACGAAGTAAACATAAATTCTCTTCCAAAACTTGCTCATGATTTACATTACTATCATGGGGTAATGGGCAAGGATATATAAAACTTAGTCCTACGTCAAGATATTTTCTTTGATTATATGATGCCTGCTTTATGGCTTTAATGGTAAAATAAATATCTTCTACAGAATTACCTTTATTCATGACTTTTGTAAGGATTTCATCGTTAGCAGCTTCAACACCCATGAAAACAGCCCGAAGTCCTGAACGTATTATTTTCTCATAAGAATCAATTAATTCCGCCATTCGTTCCCCTGCTCCACGTTCTGCCCGCACAAACATGGAGTACTCTATAATCAGACCTTCTTTTACTACTGCATCCGCGATTCGCCTGGCAAGAGAAACAGGTGTGGTAGAGCCGGCAAATCTGAAAAGTCCGATACTCAGTTCCTGAATCGTTTTCTTAATTTCATCAATAGTTAGATGAATATCTCGGCTCTGATACCTTCCGGTGATATTGGGATGTGTGCAAAAACTGCACTTTCCATAATGGCATCCTGAGGATTCGTTTATTACTGCGATATCTACCTTTCCATCACCCTTCTCATAAAAAGGAAAAAGTTTTGAGTTTAAAGGAAGTCTCTGAATAGTTGTTTCTTTCACCTTACCGTTACTGCTTCTGTATATCAGATTAGAAATTTCATCAGCTTCAGCAAGGGAAATAATCTTTTTTATTACATCAGGTTTTGTACTTCCCTGAGCATACATCTCTTTTACCAGGGTAACAATTTTTATTAAGGTTATTTCACCCTCAACATCTATACAAAAATCAAAGGAACTTTTTTCTAATGCGTTTGTCTTAAATTGATTAACCTGTGGCCCGCCGGCAATAACTAACGTATTCGGACTCAATTCATGGACCCTTTGCGCAAGCTTTTCAGAGTATACAAATCTATCTCCAAGCCAGGTTTTTATACCAAGTACTTTTACTCGCTTCTTACCTATCTTTGCCGCCAAAGCATCAATATAGTTCTCCATTCTTTTTTTGATAATTTTTGTGAGATTATCCTGAAGAAGATTCCATTTTCCTCTTAAAGATACAACATCTTCAACACTTCCCTTATGGAAGATACGAAAAGCAAGTTCTGATAACTTTTGCGTTAAATCATTTTTTGTGAATGATGTATAAAATTCGATTTGCGCAGGATCTTCAATCGTAATATCAAACCCTGCATTCCTGCAAGCCCTCGCGAGCACTCCAATACCATTCTCTTTAAAGCAATCACTAAGGGAATAGGCCTTCCCCATAAATGAATTCCATAGCATAAGGTCTATGCTTTGAGAATTGTCCATAACAAGCCTCCTAAAAATTGCATAGATTGAGATAGCAAAAAACAATTACGCTAAATAGTCCAATTTCTTAATTATCTATTCCTGAATTTCATCACTTTGATATTTATAAAAGGCAATGATTTTGAAGACAGTAAGATAAAATATCTTATCGCACAAGTGTTTAAGATGTTGCAGTAGATGGTACTGCAGACTTTTGAGTCTTTGATGGGATAGAATCTGATGAGCTATTTTAGGAGAAACTGATTTGGTAATTATCTCTTTGTTAATCAAGCGCTAGCTAGGTTATTCACATGCCATTTGATGCATAGGCATATTTAGAAGGGGAAGAGAAAGTTGTGACTTTTTCCTGAATTATCAGAGATACCATAAGATACTCTATTCAAAAAATTATTTGCTCATGCATAAATGAAATGATATTACTTTATCCTCTTTTATCGAACTAAGACAAATTTAGTATATTCTTTACCTAACTTTTTATTAATGTTTTTATTCCTTTTTACATCTTCTTTATAGATAGAAGAAAACAAAAGAATATTAACTGCATCTATACTATGAATCCTGCTTTAAACTTAACCGTTGGCGTTCGGAAATCCAGTCTTTAGACAGATCGGTAACCGCCTGTGTTACATCATGAGGAATTGCATTCTCAGAGTTACCTAAATATCCGATTACTAATCTCTCTAAGTCCTTTATCTTTGTTTCTAATTTTACAACCTCGCTCAGATCTGAAAATATCATAATTGCGCCAATTTCTGTATAAGAATCTAACAATAAAGATGTACTGACATCATAAGTAGCTTGGGTAACCGGATGTGTTACCTCTTTCATCTTATATGTTTTTTTCTCTTTTAAAGTTCTCAGGAGAGAATCGGCAAAGAGAGAGCCAATATACTTAACATCCTTTCCCAATACATCATGAGAAGAAATATTTAACATCTTTGAAGCGCTTCTATTGAAGGTGTTAATCTTATATGCTGTATTTATGGCAATTATACCGTAAGGAATATTTTCCAATACATTCTCATTATGAATTTTCCTGAGATTTACCTCCTGATAAAGGAATGCATTCTCCACAGCCATGCCTATATATCCCGCCAACATAGATAATAATTCAATATCCTCATCAAAAAACACCTTACCGGTAATCTTATTACCCAAGGCGATTACACAACTGAGATTTCCATTAGCAAAGATAGGTATGCATAATTGCGCTTGTAAAAGATTTATTTCCTTTTGTACATTTATTACTTCACGCATAGTTAATTTATTCGTGGCAATTTCTCTATCTATAACATCCTTATTTAATATCTGATGGTTCTTGGATAGCCATAATATAATACCCTGGTTGTTGGTAAAGAAAATACTTCTGGCAGTTACTTCGTCAAGACCCAGACAACGATAAGGCCTGCTAAGACCTTCATGTTTATTTACCAGCATAAACACTATTTTTCCCACTTTGAATATATCAGCAATTGCATCAACAATCGAATCAGCAAGCTTTCCAAGGTCATAAACCTGCGTTAATGCCTTCGAGAACTTCTGGAAGACTTCTTTATATGCCAGGTGCAGATTACTAACGGTTGGCTGCTTATTGAATGTTAACTCAGATGGTCTGTTATCTTCAGGTTTTAAACTTTTTATTTGCGATTGAATAAAACCAAGCTCTCTTTTAAGCTCCTGTTTTTCCAGCGCTCTCTTTGCAACAAGCTGTATTGTCTCTTTTTTAAAAGGTTTTTCAAGAAATTCATAAGCTCCCAATTTTATAGCCTCTTCAGATAATGTTGGTTGCGATTCTGGAATTAACGTAACAATCATTGGGTCTTGATTTGCCTGGCGAAGCGTTTCTAACAATTTATTTGCCCCGTCATCAGATAAAAGAATATCAAGGAAAGTTACATCTATGTCTCTATCAAGGAATATTTGTAATGCTTCGTCAGGCGTCCTGGCAGTATAAACTATATAGTCTCCATCCAAATTCTTTTTAAAAAAATTGCAAACTGAAGTATCATTTGAGACTACGAGAAAAGAGTACATAGTCACCCCCTCATTAATCCACTAAAAGTATACAATAATGTCAAAGTTATATTCGAATTTACCTTACTATGATAATAGGAAAGTTATATCTAAGATATAATTCAGTAATACTTTGGAAAAATTTTATCACAATATCTCAGTTTGAATACTGCAGTTAAAGATTGCAATTTTTATGCCCATGTTTAAATAATTTAGTGATAACACGGTTGATTTATTTCTGATCCCAAAAATTATTCAGGCAAGGTAATTCCAACATAATAATATAATAATTATGTTGTCTTCGTTTATTGAATATATATTGACAAAAGCAATCATTACTATTAAATTATAACGCCTCATACTATAGCTATTGAAATAGGCATTTACAAGGCTATATTGTTCTTTGATAGTATTCGCTTTAAGATTGTTGCTTGCAGAGAATGATTATTCAATGCGTTAAATACTTAAGGTATTTTTATGTTAGCCATTATTTAATAATCTGGCAATTCAATAAAACATTAAGGTTTTCGAAAAAATATTATGTGGATGCCTTGCTTTTCCAACTCTCTTGCATTTCTTTTTAGTCATCCAAAAATTTATAAATTTTTCTGAAAATTTTATATCTTTATTAAAATAAAATCCAATAATAAATGTTCAATTCTGGGCAATAATAAACATTTTTGTCTAAAATATCCAGTGGATAATCAATACATAAACCAGAAGTTAGTTTACAATTTTTATACTGTTAATAAGATTACAAAATTTACTTTAACTTATAAATTGATAGATAGTTAAGTTTTGAAATGTTTAGATAGTCTAATGCGAAATAATAAAAAGATGAACGGTCTTTACTTATGATAATACTTAAGTGTTTATCAATATAGCTTTTGTGTAAAATTATCCATAAATTCTCTTTCTAAATTACGCTATGAATAATTAGTCTCAAATACAAGTAAGATACAATTCATTACCAAACTCTCAAAGCAAGTTGGTACAAAAAATGCGTCACAATTCTGGATTAGAGGAATTATCATATGGAACAAAAAACTAAATCAGCAAATATACTGGTAATCGATGATGATCTTGGTGTAAGAGAATCATTAAAAATGACTCTAAAAGACAGGTATTCCGTTTTTACATCATCAAGTGTTAATGAAGCACTGAATAATCTAAAAAGTATTAAACCAGAAATAATATTTCTTGATATACGAATGCCAAAGTCAAATGGCTTAGACTTTCTTAAGCAAATGCAATCTATTAATTCTGCAATCCCCATAATTATGATTACAGCATACCCTTCCTCACAAACCGCGATCACCGCTTTACGAAATGGCGCATTTGATTATATTATAAAACCCTTTAATCTTTCCGAAATATATGCAGCGGTAGATAAGGCTCTTAACTACCGTAATGAATTATCAAAAAAGGATATGCTGGTATACAATCTGAAGATGGCTGTTCATAAGAATTTCTTTTCAACTGCACATGCTCTTTTACTTGCAATAGATGCTAAAGATTCTTACACAGCAACTCACTCAAAGAACGTATCATGGCTCTTTTCTCTAGTAGCTGACGAACTTGGCATGAGCAAATCAAAAATTGAAGTTTTGCGGTATGGCGCATTCCTTCACGATATAGGAAAGATTGGTGTAATTGATACAGTACTTATGAAACCAAACTATCTTACTGCGGATGAATTTCTTTTAATGAAGCGACATCCTGAGATTGGTTATAATATTCTTGAGCCTATAAATTTTTTGAAAGAAAGTTTGCCAATTGTGCGTCATCATCACGAATGGTATAACGGTCAGGGTTATCCAGATGGCTTGAAGGAAGCAGAAATTCCTCATGAGGCTGCTATTTTCTCCATAATAGATGTTTACGATGCCTTAACTTCTGACAGACATTACCGTAAAAAATTTTCTCATGAAAAGGCGTTCGAAATTATCACGGAAGGGATAAATACTCAATTTGTACCTAATCTGACCGAAGAGGTTCTTACTATCATTGACAAATACTATGAAATTAGCAATGAAAATAAGCAGATTGATGAATTTTCAGAACCAAGCGATGATGTACAATAATCTATCGAATTATTATTTAAACATGACTTTTTTAAATAGGCCTTCGGCGACTTTAGCGACGTGTAGTGGCAAGGCGCGCCTTGCCACTACGTAATTTGTTTGAAATTCATATATATTAAAATTAGGTTAAATAATTATCCAATAAATCTCATATTATACGGATGCTTACCATGAAACGGTTAGTTGTAGTCTGCATTTTCACCCTCGTTTTCTCCTTTAAGGCAACAGACGTATCAGCACAGATAGCCTCTGGTTTGCATAATCCTGTCTTTGGCGCTTTAGCGCTATCACAAGGAAATGCTTTTGTAGCTCGTGCAGATGATGCGTCTGCAATTGCATTTAACCCTGCCGGTCTCACACAACTTGAAAGACCACAAGTGTCTCTGGGTTCTAGTTTTCTCATTTCTTCAGTTGAGTATGAGGGTAACGGAGTTAGTGAAGACATGGAGACAGGGCTAAATGCCATACCCTATTTTTATTTTGCTAGTCCGATCTTAAAGAATAAATTAGCTGCAGGCATAGGGGTAACGGTTCCCTATGGATTGAACGGTGAATGGGACGATGAAGGCTTTTCCCGGTTTGTAATTACTGAATTTGATTTGAAAATAATTAATGTAAATCCAACTCTTACTTTTAAACCATTCTCTTTCCTTTCACTAGGCGTGGGACTTGATTACTACTACGCTGAGTCTAGCCAAAGCAAGAGGTTCGCACCCTTAGCTTCTGGCGCTCCTGAAGGATTTGAGGATATTGATTTTCATGGTGATGCCTTTGGGTACAACGCTGGTATACTCTGTAATATTACTCCCCGCCATAGTATTGGTATTGCATTCCGGAGTAAGGCAGATTTCGATTTTGATGGCAATCTAAAACTTTCTCAGCTTGGGGTCGTACCCGATTTTGATGTAGATACTCAGACAACTGCAACTATACCAGAAATGCTCTCATTCGGCTATGCATATAGACATGGAAATCTTTGGAGTATAGAAGCTGATATCCAGTGGACTAATTGGTCGCGATTCGATGTTCTTAAATCTGATTTTGAACCAGCAAATACCTTTTTGGGGGCAAGCCATGATGACGTCCGAAATTGGGACAATACCCTGGGTTTTGCCCTGGGTGGAGAATATTGTTTAAATGATGCTACAAAAGTAAGAGGAGGTTACGCCTTTCACGAATCGCCTGTTCCCAGCGAAACCTTTGAGCCTTCTGTTCCTCAAAGCAGCCGACATGCCTTATTTGCGGGATTGGGATATGGCTGGGGAAGAAATCTGAATAAATGGGTTAACTTCACTTACGGAGTAGTATTTTATGAGAACAGAAAGATAGATAACTCAGTCGGAGAAGATGCGACGAAACCACTTATGACAGGGCCGCCCATAGATGGACGTTACGATCTCATTACCCATATACTGGCTATAGATTTTACTTATAAATTCTGAGAATGCAGGCTACAGATACTTTCTTATTATTTGAGATGGAAGATCAAAATAAGAAAACCACAGAGTTCACAACTCATCTCGGTACTCTGTGGTTTTCCATAATTTTTAATACCTTCTGTGAAACGTTTAATCTGTCAGATAGATACTTTTTGTCTTACCTTCTTCGGTAATTCAGCTTTAAGACCTATTTCTTCATCAGTGAGGTAACAAGCAGGGTCTTGTTCCCATATATCGCCATAGTATGCCTCAGCTCTTGCTCTAAAATTCCCACTACAGATAGTAAGCCACTTACACTTTGCACAGCGTCCTTTGATATAAGGATTTTTGTTCTTAAGCTTAGCCATTAACTCATTGGAAGTATCCTCCCATATATCGCTAAACTTCCTTTTTCTTATATTTCCGAAAGAATATTGTCTCCAGAACTGGTCAGCATATACCTCGCCATCCCAACTTATGCAGGCAAGCCCTTTACCAGAACTATTCCCTTCATTCCACTGGAGTAGCTCTAGCACATCTTTTGCCCTATGAGAATTCTCACTCAATAATCGTAGATAGATATAAGGGCCATCGGCATGATTATCTACAGTAAGCACTTCAATTTTTTTACCTTTATCATGCGCTTCTTTGGTTTTGTTGATAATAAGATCAACAACATCTCGTGTCTCTTTATGAGAAAGGTCTTCCTCGATTAAATTAGAACCTCTGCCTGAATAGACAAGGTGATAGAAACATACCCTCGGGATATTTTCTTCTTCAATAAGCTGAAAAATACCGGGAATATCATGAGCATTCCTTTTATTAATGGTAAAACGCAAACCGACTTTAATGCCTACTGACATACAATTTCGAATACCTTCCAATGCGGCATCAAATGCACCCGGAATACCACGAAAACGGTCATTGGTAACTTTAAGGCCATCCAGACTAATTCCAACATACGAGAGTCCAAATTTTTTTAATTCATTTACCTTCTCTCTGGTAATTAATGTACCATTCGTACTAATAACCGCGCGCAAGCCTTTCTCTTTCGCATAACCGATTAATTCAAGGAGATCATGTCTCATAAGAGGCTCTCCCCCGGAGAACAAGATTACGGGAGCTCCATAACTAACAATATCATCCAGCATGGCCTTTGCCTCTTGTGTTGATAATTCATTAGGATATTCAATATCCTTTGATTGAGAATAGCAATGAATGCATTTCAGGTTACAACGCTGTCCAACATTCCATACCACAACGGGTTTTTTATCCCGAGAGAATTGTAATAAATGTGATGGTAGTTTCTTAGATTCTCTACCATATCGTAGCGCGTCGGATGGCTCTACGGTGCCACAATACAACTTTGATATGCCAATCATGTTACATCTCCTGCAAATGTATATGTATTGAAGAAACACATGGTCATAGACCATATGTCATGTTAATAGTGATTGTAAAGATAAAATAATTCATAGGCTTTGCCTATTCAAAATAATTATAACCTAAAATAATTATTAAGTAAAAGATTTTATCATGAACTATTGGCCTAATGCATAGAATTTCCAATCTACACAACCAATGTATAAGGTATTTTTTGAATCAATTGCAGGGGAAGAGAGTAGTGGTTCTCCGATAGTCATGCTCCACTTGAGGGAGCCGTCGTTATTGATAGCATATACTTTGCCGTCCCATGAGCCTATATAAATAACACCATTTGCATCGATGCCAGGAGAAGCGGTAATCGAATTTCCCGTCTTGAATTTCCATTTCAGCGTACCATCTTTTTTTATTGCATATACATTACCATCCTGCGACCCTATATAAGTTGTTTCATCTGTATCAATTACCGGAGAAGAATGTGTTCGGTTTCCCAGGTCAAAGCCCCATTTCAATGATCCATCCAAATTGATGGCATATAACTTTCCATGTATATCTGCGATATAAATATTATCATTCCCAATGGCAGGCGTAGCATCTATCTTACCTTCCGTTTCCATCTTCCACTTCAAACTTCCATCTGGATTTAAAGCATAAAGGTGTTTATCCCAAGAACCAATATAGATCGTATTCTCTCGTCCTACAGCCGGGGAAGAAGTCATTATCGGCGCTTCGGTCTTAAAACTCCATAAAAGTTTCCCATTACTGGCAATAGCATAGAGCTTCCCGTCATAAGAGCCGAAATACACCGTTCCCTTTTCATCAACAACAGGAGATGAATGAATAGCTCCTTTTGTCTGAAATTTCCATTTTAACTTTCCATCAGGATGGACAGCACAAAATCTTCCATCGGCTGAACCAAAGTAAATAGTACCATCTGTACCAATTGCTGGGGTAACAAATATTTCATCTGCGGCTTTAAAGGCCCACATAACCTTCCCTTTTTGAGTTAGGGCTAGTAAGCTGCCATCGGTACTTCCTATATAGACAACTCCTTCTGTGTTCACAACAGGGGATGACCAGATCTCTCCTGCAGTAGAAATACTCCATTTCAAGCTACTGTCAGAGGGACCGGCAAAAGGCACCCGGCCTGTTCTTTGTAAATTGTATTTAAACATAGGGAAATTATTCGGAATGTCTTGAGCATGCAGGAAAGAGATTGGTGATATACTAGACACAATGAGTATCATTATGGCTAAATACAAACAGGGATGTCTTGCACAAAAGAGAATATTTTTAGTCTTCACTATTGCACTCCTTATCAAACATTAAAGTTCCGGTATAATCAGTTCTTGCCCAATCTTCAAAGATTTTTTATTTTTCAGGATTTTCTTATTTGCATCTAATATTTTGTTCCATTTTGTGCCATTATCATAGTATTTTACGGCTAGTTTATACAACGAGTCTCCTTGCTGAACTCTATGCGTTTTCACCGCTGATTTTGTATCTTCCACTTCGATTACTTGAGAAAGCGATGGAGTGATGATTTCTCCTTTCAATTTTTGGGATACTATTTTCTCTTCAGGTATAATAAGTTCAGTACCAATCCTAAGGTTATTACGATCGTGAATTTTGCTTCGGTTTGCATCGAAAATAATAATCCATTTAGAGGCATCCCCATAATATTTTTTTGCTATTTTAGAAAGATCGTCCCTTTGTTGAACCTTATATATCTGAGATTTTTTAGTAATTCTTTCTTTACCTTCCAAAGAAACATCCATCCAATCTTCTTTGGTTGCCGTTGCATGCGATGCCTGGTCATTCGTAGTTGTATTGTTATCTTCTTCCTTTGCCTTATTCCATTCACCTACAATTACATTATCTTGATCTTTCGTTTGATGCTCCTCGACTTTTACCGTATTCACGGTGACAGGTTCTTTTTGTTCTGAGTTCTGAACAGTAGTTACCTCATGAAAAGTTTCCTGAGATTCATCAAAAGAGTCCTGTGGCAAGTCGTGTATATCAAGTATACCCACTTGAGTATCTTCTTCTATTTCGGGGATAGGGATATTCGGTTCCTTAAGCGCGGTTCTCGTGCTTAAGAACACACCAATAATTGCCAAAATAATTACCCCTAAAATTACACCGACTTGTACATCTCTTTTCATTGTCTTAATTCCTTTCAAAGGTTATAGGAATGACAAAACAAATTAACTCATCTTTTCATCAATTACACAAAACCAAAGAAACTTAGAACTCTTCTGAAGTATTATAGATGCATGTTATATCTTCCCTGCTCTTGTTTTTCGTCAGATGGGAAAAATGAAGAATCGTGAGATCATATGATAATTTTAATTCAATATGATCTCACATTAACTTCCTACTTTCTGTTAAACATCCAAATTGTATCCGGTAATGATCATAGCGTTATTTAGTCTTTCATCGCCTTAAAGCGGCTTCCTTCCCTTTCATTGGGTAATTTTGCTTTGGTAACATCGGGCTTTCCAGAGAGAGACCCTTCCATCTAAGCAACATGGGACATGCAATAAAAATGGTAGAATAGGTACCTATTATAATTCCGACCAGCATAACAAATGCGAATCCATGAATCTCTGGTCCACCCAGGAAGAACAGAGCAAACAATACTCCAATAGTTGTAATACCTGTTAAAAGAGTTCGGCTTAAAGTTTGATTAATACTATCATTAACCAGTTGAGGTGTGAGTATTTTACCTCGTCCGCCCATATTTTCCCTAATTCTATCAAATATAACAATCGTATCATTCAGAGAATAGCCGATTACCGTAAGAAATGCCGCTACTATGGCTCCGTCGATCTTCATATTTCCAAATAAATAATCAGCTATAGCTACAGCGCCAAGGGTAATCAAAATATCATGGATAACAGCAACAATTGCGGATGAGCCAAATCGAAAATCTCCAAACCGGAACCAAACATAAAATATCGTTGCAATACAAGAAAATATCACAGCCAGAATAGCCCGGCCCTTCATTTCGCCAGCAACGGTGGAACCGATACTAACAATTCTCTTCAATGGCTGGGGTATTTCGAATGCATTCATTAAGGTCTTTTTTATTGTTTCTGCATCTTGAGCATTGAAAACAACAGAAACGGCCTGATATTCTTGCCCTTCCTTCAAACCTTCGCCGAGGATATTGGGGTAGCCAGCCGAGGCTAACGCCTCTTCAATAACTCCCTTTTTTAAAGGTTTTGACAAAGTCATACGGGCCCGTACTTGATTTGATTCATTTTTTTGGATTGCTTCTGCAGATGAGGCTGGTGGAACACTATCGTCAATCGATTGTGTATCACTAAGTTGTGTGCCTTGAGAAACGTTCCCGATGAATTCAAAAGAAACATTTATTTTCTCTTTATACAAATTATCTTGAAAGGTATTAATTATATCCTCTCGGATTTTTTCTTGCACCTTTGCGGCGCTCAAGGGTTGTACATGAACAGTAAATAATTGTGAGGGAGCATCCAGTGCGTAAATACTTTTTACATCATTTTTCAGAGGCTTAATTCCTTCAATCGTAGCTACAAAATCTTTTTTCGTAATACCCTCTTTTAATTCCACCTGGATAGCATCATCTCTGACAGAAATGCCCGGTAGAGAGATCTGCTCCTTCACTGTTTGCTTTATATCTTGCAAAATTGTTTTTGAACCTTCGATCATTAATTTATAAGAACGCGTCTTTTCAGAATCTTGTAACTGTTTTTTTACGGTAACATCCTGAAATCCCATCCTGTTTAATTCAAAACTGAGAAGGGCTGGTTCTATTGCTTCACTAACTTCCACATTCAGGAAAGGCTTCGGTGATATTATATCTGTATCCTGAGTCGATACCATTTCAGTGACTTCAGACAACGTTATATGAACATCCTGAAAATGTAAGTTATTTTTTAATCTATCCACAACTGCATTAACAAGCTGTAAGCGCTTTTTGGCATCTTCCATTCCTTTTACATTTATCGCATATTTTTTTGCAGGCTGATCAACAGGCATTAGCGATAGTAAATCTTCCTGGTCATACCCAACTGTTTTGAGAATATCCCGAATCGAATTCTCCTCTATCGGCTTTTGCAACTTAAGATTAAATACTGTTGGCTCAAGAAAATCAATTCCTGCAAATAAACCTACTTTATCTAAAGCGCCCTTTATATCTTCCGTTAATTTTTCTTTTATCTTTTCGTCGTTCAATTCTTTTATTCGGATTCCGAATTCATTGGATGATGATACAAACTGCGTTAAATTCTCACCAGCCCAGATACTCTGGACCTCAGCCTCTTTATAACTTGTCTCGGCCAGCTCATTCCTTATAACTCCAGGTTGTGTTGGATTATTGAGATGCAAATGAACCAGGGTGCCACCGGTAAAATCAATATCATATTTCTTGTTTCCGCGAAGAATAAATATGGTCATTCCACCAATAAGGCATATGCCGGAAATAATCGCCAGAGTATATCGATAATTAATAAATTTAATGTGAGGAATACCAATTAATTTGAACATGGAAAAATTCTTTATCCAGCCTAAATCCATGAAAAAGTCATACATAACCCGTGTTACAAAAATAGCTGTAAACAGGTTGATAATCATGCCCAGGATTAATGTCCATGCAAAGCCTTTTACAGGGCCTGTGCCGACTGCAGCGAGTATCACACCTGTAATTAACGTAGTAACATTAGAATCAAAAATAGCTGAAAACGCCTTCTCATATCCAGCCTTTACGGCTGCACGATTGGGCTTTCCTTTTGCTCTTTCCTCACGAATTCTCTCAAAAATAAGCACATTGGAATCAATTCCCATACCTAGCATGAGCACTAAACCTGCTATACCAGGAAGTGTCATGGTGGCATTGAGTAACACCATCGTTGCAACTACCAAAAAGACATTCAAAACATTTGCAAAGTTAGCAACCCATCCGATTCCTAAATAATAAATTCCAATAAAGAGGAGGGCAAAGGCGCCGCCTACAGCGCCGGCTAATAATCCTTTATTGATCGAATCCCTTCCCAGACTAGGTCCTACCATGGTTTCCATCTCTAGCTCAAGATCTGCAGGAAGACTTCCCGCACGCATTACAGCAATAAGATCATTAACTTCGTCTTGAGTGAAACTTCCCTCAATAATCCCTTGCCCCGGAATACGATCGCGTATTACTGGCGCTGAATAGAGAGTGCCATCCAGGATAATTGCTAAAGGCTTACCAATGTTCCGCTCGGTAAGTTGGCCGAATTTAGACTTGCCAATAGCATCAAATTCAAAACCAACCACAGGCTCAATACCCTTACGATCAGCATATATTCTGGATAGATGTTCTCCTGAAATTGCTATTTTATTCTGAACAAGAAACCACTTACCTGCCTCACCCTCTTCTCCCTTTTTCTTTCGCAACCAATGTTTATAATAACCGGGAACTTGTTTTCCTTCCATTGCATCTTTATACTCAGGACTATCAGGACTAGCTCCCAACCTGAACTCAAGTTTCCCAAGGCGGGTAATTCGATTCTTTAAACCTTCGACCTCTGCCCGGGTTGCACCAGGAACCTGAATAAGTATGCGATGGCTTCCCTGCTCCTGAATTCTGTATTCTATAACCCCTTGCGGGTCAATCCTCTTTTTTAATACCTCAATAATTTCATTAGTAATCCCCGGACGATCTTCTTTCTCTTCCACTCTGACTTTATAGAGCAACTCGGAACCGCCTTTGAGGTCTAATCCAAGCTTAACCTTACCCTTCGATACATATTCAACGGTCTTCGTGCTTACCTTTTTGCCATCTTTATTAACTTCTTCTTCATGTACGGTCGTCTCCCGGATCGTCGGGTTTGTCACAAAAACGCGTGTCCATGATTTTTCTAAGATAGTGCGATCTACAACCTTACCATCAATCTCTTTGACTTGTTCCCTCTTTAATACCTTTTCCGATGGTGGATACAAAATCATGGCGCCGATAGCAATAACTATGATAATAAGAGGTATCCTCCACCTTAAATTTTTCGTCATTTGTTTCTCCTCAACAGGCTCCCTTTCCGTTGTTTAGTATAAATAAAAACTTGATTTATCTTACAGTACATAATTATATTAATTATTTACTTTCTTTTGTGATTTCATTAGGCTCTTCTACATCATCATGAGAGACTTCCAATACGGTAGCAATTGAACCTCTATCTACCTTGACCTTTATATCTTTCGTATCATCTATACGAAGTATAACCTCGTTTTCTCTAACAGATGTAATGGTTCCATGAATTCCGCCAGCTGTTACTACCCGGTCGCTCTTTTTGACCTTTGATAGTAAATCCTTGCGTTCTCTTTCCTTTCTTTTCTGTGGTCTCAAGATTAAGAAATACATCACAACAAACATCAGTATAAAGGGAAGCAACATAGACAACATGCCACCTGGTGATGATTGCTTTCCGGCCGCCTCTAACAAGAAAAACATGATATTCCTCCTAACTGTTAAAAATTTTTAACGCAAAATTATTCAGATTGCCTTACTAAAAAATTGGCCTTAAAATCTTTAAATTCACCTTTTTGAATGGATTCTCTTGCTTGTTGCATCAAATTCTGAAAATAATATACATTGTGGAGTGACATCAAGGTCAATCCCAAGATTTCATTTGCCAGAAAAAGATGCCGTAAATACGATTTGGTAAAGTTTTGGCATGTATAACAGTTGCACATTTCATCTAAAGGCTTAAGGTCTTCTTTGTATTGGTTGTTCAGTATTTTTACTTTGCCTGTACTGGTAAAGGCACATCCATTTCTTCCATTACGTGTAGGAACAACACAGTCAAACATATCGATTCCCTGTTCTATGGCGTCTAAAATATCACCAGGAAACCCAACACCCATTAAATAACGGGGCTTATCCCGCGGTAAACAATCTCCTGTGTATTCAAGTACTTCATTCATTAAAAAAGCGCCTTCCCCTACGCTTAAACCTCCAATTGCGTATCCATCAAACCCCATTTCTACAAGGTTTCTTGCACACTCGATACGAAGTTCTCTAAATACACTTCCCTGAACAATACCAAACAGTGTTTGTTGCTTATTCTTGTGGGTATTCAGACAACGCTCAGCCCACCTGAGAGTTCTTTTTACAGCTACACTAGCTCTGTCTTGCTCGCAGGGATATGGCACGCATTCATCGAATGCCATAATAATATCCGCGCCTATATCATTTTGTATTTGTGTCATCCTTTCGGGTGTAAGGAACAATTTTGTTCCATCAATAGGAGACTGAAATTCTACCCCATTATCTGAAACTTTTGTTAGCCTGGCTAAAGAGAAAACCTGGTATCCACCACTATCAGTAATAATTGCGCCATCCCAACCTATAAATTTATGAAGGCCACCCATGCGCTTAATAATCTGCTCACCTGGTCTGAGGCATAAATGATACGCATTGCATAAAATAATTTTTGTGTTAACCTCTTTTAGGTGTAATGGTGTTAAAGTTTTGACAGTTCCTTGTGTCCCAACTGGCATAAAAACCGGTGTTGGAATCCTGTGATTAGCGATTCGAATTTCACCACACCTGGCTTTTGTTTTCTTATCATATGTCAGGACTTTAAAATCCAAGAAAACCTCCATAGAGAGGCATCAGTATACCCGAACCAGTTCTATCTTTGGATAGTAATGTTTTAAAATAGATTCATACCCAAAGCCATTTTTAGCCATGTTTTGAGCGCCGTACTGGCAAAGTCCTACACCGTGACCCAAACCTTTCCCCGAAAAGGTTATACTTTTCCCATTACTTCTTGAATCAAAAGCGGTGCTGTACAAGTAATTTGGACCGATCAGCAGCCGAAAACCATTTGCGCTCATCTCTCTGGTTCCATTCGCTGAAATAATTTCAATCCTTGAACAGTGCTCACCCAATCCCTGATCCAGAGCATTTATTGTGTGAATATTCGAAACATAAATATTTGCTTCTTTTAGTTTTTTTTCGATATCTGATTTGCTAATATCCTTGCTCCATAGGGAATATTTCGAGTTATTACAATAATTGCATACGACGCCTCTTAAAGGTGGTATGCTATCATCTCCAAATACATGACTGCAATTTTCCGTATGGCCTCCACAAGTGCTATGGAAATAAGCAGGGAAAATATTCCAATTGTATACCATAATAATACCTTTGGTTTCTTGCACTATTTTATTGATTCTCACAGTCTCATTTGACATGCCACGATACGCAAGTTCCAACATATCAAGATGGTAAGCTTTATCCTGTTTTACCTTTCTCTTATACATTGCGTAGGTTCTTGCTATTATTGCCTGAGCACGCAACGCCTCTTCATTCCAGGCTTTTGGCATTTCGCTACCAACAACACCTGCAATGAAACTCTCGAGATCCACCTCTTCGATGACTGAAAACCTATCATTAGGTTGCTGTAAAATCCTAATTTCTCCACGATACCGTGTATTATTAAATTCGATCCTTCCTTCTCGCAGAGTTGTGATTCGTATTTCGTTGGTATTGTAATATTTGCTTCCTACAGAAATACTACCTTTGTTTATCGATATTGTAGATTTTTGTAATCCCTGATCCTGATCTATAATATTAGCTAAACTATCAATAATTTGATAACAATCATCGATTGCTAACCGGGCTTCTCGGACATCCTTTACAAGAAGCACACGTATGACAGGTTTCTTTTCTAAAAGATTTTTATAATCATAAACCCCATCTTGAACTTCGGGAGCGCTTCTTTGGCACGAAAGAGGCGTTCCTCCAGCTATAGATGATAACATGGTGGCGATCATTAATAATAGTGGCCTAACCATAGCCTTTATATCCAGAGTCATCGAAGATAATTTATTTAATCGTTTTGTTCTCTCTATTTTTTCATAGAAATTATAAGTCCATTTTCCATGCAACCAGATATATCTTATTCTGTAACAAGAAAATCCCTATGCATGTGTTTATCCACCAAAACAGTTACATTTTTGCGATATATCATCTTCCGTATTAAAAACTTCTACGGTGTTTTTCTCCTCTTTACTATATGAAATGTTGCCTTTGTATAACTCTCGGGTAGTATCTTTATATCTTTCATATTCGCTGAAAATACAGCCACAATAACCCTGTCTATAGATCATTCTTCTTTTGGCAATATCATGACTGCATTCAGATAAATAGCGATAATCACGATAAATAAAATTACTATTATGCTCTCTTGCCAGATTTTCTGAAAGTGTTTTTAATTGCTCATGATTCTGGTAAACACTAAATAACATGGTAGATGTAAAAGCATCAAATCCATTTTTTTTTGAAAAAGCAGCCACAAATCTCAATCGCATGGCATAACAATCGGCACAGCGATCGTTTCCCTCATAATTCACATTCTTCAAATATTCCTTTATGCCGTAATTCTCACAATAGATTACCGGAATAGGATCAGTTTCCTGAAATACACGCAATGCCTTTAATCTCTTTCTAAACTCAAGAAACGGATGTATATTCGGGTTATAAAAAAGCCCTGTTACTTTGAAACCTTCCTTCCTCAGTTCATCTAGTGGTGCACAGAGGCAGCAGGCACAACAAATATGCAATAATAAATTCATACGAACGACTCCTCTAAAATAATCTTTTCTGGAGCCCTGCTTCCGGATGGTATTGATATCCTAAATGCTCATACGCCAGTTTTGTTGCAATTCTTCCCCGGGGTGTTTTATCCAGATATCCACTTTGTATCAGAAATGATTCATATACTTCCTCTATGGTATCCTCTTCTTCGCTTACTGAAACTGCAATAGTTTTTAAGCCAACAGGGCCACCATCATACCGAATAACAGTTTCCAGGATTTTGCGATCCATATCTCCCAGCCCATTCTCATCTACACCCAACATCTCTAATCCTCTTCTGGCAACTTCCTCATTGATAATATCATTTCCACGGACCTGAGCAACATCGCGAAGACGTCTCAAAAATCTATTGGTTATTCTTGGTGTGCCGCGCGACCGTTTTGCAACAATTTCGGCTCCTTTTTCATCTATTTGAATAGAGAGTATGCGGGCAGAATTCTGCACAATTTTGTAAAGATCAGTCCAGGGATAAAATTCTAGTTTCTCTAACACCCCAAAACGTGAACGAAGAGGCGCTGTAAGCAATCCCTCTCTGGTAGTAGATCCAATGAGTGTAAATTTTGGTAATTTGATTTTTACTGATCTTGCCTTAGGTCCCTGGTCGATAATAATATCAATAGTAAAGTCTTCCATTGCTGAATAAAGATATTCTTCAACCGTTGCATGAAGTCTATGAATTTCATCAATAAAAAGAATATCTCCTTGTTGCAAATTCGTTAGGATACCCGCAAGGTCTACAGGCTTATCTAAAATAGGACCCGAGGTCGTTTTAATCGATGCATGAGCTTCATTCGCTATAATTTGCGATAATGTTGTTTTCCCTAAGCCAGGGGGGCCGGAGAATAAGATGTGATCTAAAAATTCCCCTCTTTTCTTTGCAGCTTCGATATAAATACGAAGGTTTTCTTTTATGCGATCCTGCCCAATAAAATCATTAAATCGTTTAGGCCTGAGTGTAAGGTCTAAATTCTTATCCTCAACTATGGCCGTAGAGGATAAAACGTCTTCGTTTACCATACTTAAATCCTACCATATATAATTCAGAGCCATACGAAAAATTAAACCTTATATTTCAGCGCTTCTCTGACAAGCGTCTCGATAGTATCGATCTCTTGTAATTTTTTAACTGCCTCGCTTACGGCTTTCTCAGCGACCATTCGTCCATAACCTAGAGATATTAAAGCCATAACAGCATCAGATATAAGCGCCCTTTGTTGAACACTCATACCAATAGGCATGGACTTCGCCAGATCTTTAACATTTTCCTTTAATTCCAGGATAATGCGTTCAGCCGTTTTTTTCCCTATCCCTTTAATTTTTTCTAAAGCCTTTACATCTTCATGCATCACGGCATGTCTAATATCATCAACGGTACTACCAGAAAGTATTGTAATGGCGGTATTAGGTCCTATACCCTTCACGGACAGCAACAATTGAAATAAATCCCTTTCTTCTCCTGTTGCAAATCCAAACATCTTTATTTGGTCTTCCCTTATGAATAGCTGGGTAAGAATGGTAACTTCGCCATGGTTAGGGATTTTCTCGAAGGTAGATAGGGGAATGTGTAATCGATAACCGATGCCTAATACTTCCAAAATTAAGCGAGTAGGAGACTTACTAATCAACCGTCCTCGGATGTAATCCAGCATGTATGCATCGTCCCTGCTATATTATACGTATGTCATCCAAAAATTGTTTCTAAATATACTACTTTGTAGAACTATTTTCTAACTCTGTCTCTGCACTCATATTATTATTTACCTTTAAACTTAAGCCGAATTTGGAGAGGCTTTCCTTTATCTCGTCTACATAATTTTGTTTGATATCTTTTTGGATTAACTCAGCCTCATTCTTTTCTATAATATCCCCAACGGTTTCTATGCCGGCCTTCCAGAGTGCATTTCTGCAACGGGTAGAAAGTTCAAGCTCTGAAATAGTCTCGACGGTATCCATTATTTTCTCTTTACCTTTATTATCGCCAAATAATTCAGTTTCACCATTACTCTCGAATGCTTGTCCTAACCGTAATCCTTTTTGGGATAAAATAGCTTTAATTTCATTCAGTGATGTTTCTCCAAAATTTTTAAAAGAGAGGAGATCGGCCTCGGTAATTCGTGTAAGGTCTTTTAACGTACGGATATTCATTTTTTCAAGGCAGTTCTTACTTCTTACTGAAAGTTCAAAGTCAGAAATAGGAATATTTAATACTTCAGTTTCCCGGCCTTGTTTTTTCGAAACCTCTTCATCGTAATACATAGCTGTTGAAGCTTTTGCATCTTTTACAAACAGAGATGCCCTAGGATTGGTCGGTTCAACATCTAAAACTGCTTCAAAGCAATATACTGCGTCATCATATTCACCTTTATCCTCATACAATATCCCTAAATTCATAAACGCATTTTTATACGTAGGATTTAGTTTTGTACACCTTTCGTAGTATTCAATAGCCTTCTCATCTTCTCCATCTGTATCGTAATTAAATGCTATACGGAAAAGAGCCTTTGCATGAGTTGGATCAATTTGGAGCACCTGCTCATACTTCTCATGCGCTTCCTGATATTCTCCCAGATCATCTAAGCAATGTCCCCATTGATAAAGCAACTCAGCGTTATTTTCGTGCGATGGTAAAAAACGCTTAATTATTTTCAATGCACCTTCAATGTCTCCGGACATTCTTTTTGTCTCAGCAATATCCATAGTAATATCAAATTCTTCAATATCTGTTCTTTTGGAGCGTCCGAAACACTCTAAGGCCTGACTATAGTCGCCAAGCTCCTGATAACATTTCCCTAAATAATACGATCCTATCTTTCTTGATTTTACTTCTTTTAGAGTATTTGATGCCTCTTCTATCTTTCCGGTAATCCACTTGCATATTCCGAATAACAGCGTTAAATCTTTTGATTTTGCACTATCGCGCTCTTTATTAATACCAAGCTTTAATTCCTCAATTTTTTTATCTAATCGTTCTCTATTTTCTTTGGAACTATACACCTGTTCTCTTATATATGCAATTGTTTCCCTTGATATTGATTCTGTATCTAACAATTTATCAAGGTCAATATCAGTGATAGCTGTAATCATTCTTATTTAACCTCCGTTACTACCTAAAATATATCTGTTATCAAAACGAACACCTTTGATAGCTTTAAAAGTCGTAGTTTAACAAACATACGTCAAAAATTCAACTAAAATTTATGACATATCCATAGTATGAGAATTCATTGTTTCTCTTATTTATCTGGATATATATTTAATGTTTGATAGAAAAAATAGCAGGGATAAACTCCGTAAACTCTGTGATATTTCGCTGGATAATTATGGAAAGAAAATGATTTTAGAACACCAAATAGGCCTACTATGTAGCTTATTAAAAAAAAGGGTATTGAATTTGATATGATCACAGAAAAGAATGCACGAGGTTATAAAAATTTTTAAATTATGTCAACGCCAAATCAAGTTTCAATAGGCTAGCTAATAGATAAAATGTGGAAGCCATTTATAAATTCGATGTTAATCCGATATATGGAGGGGGCATTGAGGTTACGGATTCGGAACCCGGATTAATCGAGTATTTTCCCCTCTTTTATATATTCAATCCTTTAACTCCTTAATAATGAAATCTAATAAGTCTTTTTATTTAACGTTGACAAAAGTTTCGAATATTTTTTACGCACTTTCTTCTCATGTTTTATAGCATCTTTGACAATTCTTTTCAAGAATACCTGAACAAAAGGGTCTGTTTCCTGACTTGCAAGTTTCGAGTATTTTTCTTGTAACTCCCTTTCATCCTTTGCTACCATATCCATTGCTTCGGATAAGTTCATTATTACGCCTCTCTTTTCTGAATTTCCCAAGATAGAATATCACGTTAATTGCTAAAGATAATACCTTTTAGGGAGTAAATTTACCAAATTAGGTAGCAAATATCAATATGCTTTATTTTTTATCCTCAAAGTTTATTTATTTGGTTAGGTAAATTGTAAATTATTATGCCCTTCAGAAATGGCAACACATATATACATTTGATTAATATTATCGGAAGACTTGACAAATTAAAGATATAAATCTTATAATATTTAACAGTTAACAGGCTGTCCGAGAATTACTTTGAGCACTAGATGCTATACTATATATTGACCGATTGTATTAATATTAGACAATAAACAGTATATGTTTAAGGTTGCCAATGAATTCTCGGACAACCTGTTAAGACTTAACACCACAAGGTTTACGTTACCTTTACCAGATACTTTATAAATATATTTTTTAGAATACATCTTGCCCAGAATCCCAATAAAAGATTTTCATTTGGAATATACGTTATCATGTGGACAGGTATTTCGGGTGTCTAAAGCAGAAGATTGGTATTATATTACCGCAAGAGACCGTATTTTTAAGGTTCGTCAATCTTCTGCATATCTGGAATTTGATGGGGTTAGCAAAGAGTTTTTAATGTATTATTTTGCCCTTGATGAGCCATATTCCACTATCCTTACACAGATAAACAAGGATCCACACATAAATAGCGCTATCAAGAGGTATTATGGTTTGAGGATTATACGACAAGATCCATGGGAATGCCTGATATCTTTCCTGTGCTCTTCGGCAGCAAATATCCCCAAAATAACATTAAACCTTGAAATGTTATCACGAGCCTTTGGGAAAAAAATTGAGTTAAATGAATTTGAACAATATTCATTCCCAAATCCGGGAGAATTAAATAATTATGAGCAAATTTTATTAGCAAAGACAGGATTTCGGGCAAAATATATCAAAATCGCTAATAGTCTTGTTAATGAAGATTTTTTAAAATCATTAAGAAAGCTCTCCTATGGCGAGGCAAAACAAACACTGAGAAATATCCCGGGCATCGGAGATAAGATTGCCGATTGTATTCTTTTGTTTTCGCTTGGTTTTACCGAAGCTTTTCCTATTGATACGTGGATGAAGAAAATTCTCCAGAAACTTTATTTCAAAAATGAGGTAATATCAAACAAAGAACTATCAGCATTTGGGGTAAAATATTTTGGGAAATACGCTGGATATGCCCAACAATTTCTCTATATACTTGCGAGAAATTCTATAGCGGCTTCATTACGTATTCTCTAGAATAATTCTGTTATTAATAAATAATATAAAAAAGGAGAGGACTTTTGAGGAGAATAATTATAAGATATGCTTGGACATGATGTATGTGTTTATGCTGAGAAAATTCCCTCTTTACTCGTGTTTACTCATGCCGATGGATTGTCTGTCAGTGTCTTAACAAAATCATACCCAAAGATGGAGCACCTTTTTAACTCGTCCTCTGTAGGAGTAAGAACAACTTTTATGGGAGGCTGGACAACTTTTAGTTTAAGCCCGTTTAATCGGTCTTCCATTTGTTTTGTTGCCTCACCGCTCCAGCCATACGTACCGAATGTCGCGCACTTCTTGCCTTTTGCATTAACACTAAACATAATATCGATAATGTCCCATATCGGCCGTATCGCATCGCCATTCAGAGTCGAGGACCCGAACAATATACCATCCGCCGATTCAATTTCACACCGTATAAATTCCGGAGATATCTGAGCAGCATCAAAAAGTTTTACCTCTGTGTTTATTGTAGATGCTCCCTTAGCTACCGCTTCCGCCATTTTTTTCGTGTTTCCATACATAGACGCATAAAAAATTACTATCTGTTTTTTATTAGGATCTTTTCTTGGGGCGCTCCAATCCTCATATGCTTTAATATACTTCCTCGGATTCGTCCGAAGAATGGGACCATGGCTTGGTGCAATCAACTGAATATCTGAATTTCTAATCTTTTCTATCGCCTCAAGGATCTTCTTCCTATAAGGACCCATTACGTGCTCGTAATAGTACTGAAAATCTTCCGTAAAATCATCTACCCTATCATCAAAGAGCCGTTCATCGCAAAAATGTGTTGCAAATCCGTCACAAGGAAAGAGCACTCGGTCTTCTTCTAAATAGGAAAACATCGTATCAGGCCAATGCCAAAAAGGAGCATGGATAAACTTTAATTGTTTATTGCCCAAACTAACAATCTCACCATCTTCAACTATTTTTCCGTTAAAATCCTTATGAAGAATATTTTTTAGAAAAAACGCTGCTGTTTTTGTAGATAAAATTTGAGCATTCGGAGCTTCTCTCAGTAAATCACCCAGCGCCCCTGAATGGTCCATTTCTGTATGATTGACAACAATGTAATAAATATCTTTTAGGTCAATTAATGATTTGAGCTTGGCGATATGCTCTTCGGTAAACTTAGCATGAACAGAATCAATAAGCGTAGGTTTATCTGCCTGGATTAAATAAGAATTGTATGTAGTGCCATATCGGGTCTGAAATACTACGTCGAATGCCCTCAGGGTAGCATTTAATGCGCCTACCCAATGTATGTTTTTTTTAATTTCCAGGGTTTGCATGATTATTTATTATCAGTAAGGGTATAAAATATGAATGTTTCAGACTAGAGCTCATTTTTAGAATGAGCTATATTCTTTTTTACAAAATTCATTAATCCACCAGCCTGAATAATCTCCTGCATCTCTCGCGGGAACGGTTCAAATTTGAATTTCTTTTTTGAAGTATGGTTGAGAATCTCAGCAGTTGCCAGATCAATTTCTATTTCATCTCCCTCCTGGATTTGTCCTACCGCTTCAGGACATTCAAAAATAGGCAAACCAATATTGATAGCATTTCTAAAGAATATGCGGGCAAAGGATTTTGCGATAACACAGGAAATCCCTGCAGCCTTGATGGCAATTGGCGCATGTTCACGGGAGGAACCGCATCCAAAGTTATCCCCTGCCACAATAACATCACCCCCTTTAGCCTTCTTTATAAAATTTGGATCAATATCCTCCATGCAGTGAGATGCCAGTTCTTTTGTATTAGTAGTATTCAAATATCGCGCCGGGATAATCTCATCAGTATTGATATTATCCCCAAATTTCCAACATGTGCCTTTCATATGGTTAATCTCTTTAGTATATAATAATTCTTTTGTAATAATATTCGGAATATTTAGAATCTAATCCTGTTTACAATCACCGTATTTAACTTTAAAAAGCCCGAATTAACTCGAGAAAATCGTCACGATACATCCTATGGGCGGTTTCTTGTGCTGAGGAATCTACTCTGAAAAAACTTCTTTTTTAGAAACCTTTTTTCTTTCTTTATCTTTACCTTGCGAATGAAAAGCAACTAAAGGCTTTTTTTGTCTGTGGCTTACTTTACCATATTTTTTCGAATTTAATTTGCTTTCCATTCTTTGGTACGCCTGGTGTATAAATGCCTCCAACCTTGTCTCTCCGTTCGTTTGTTCCTGACCATCGAAGGATAATTTGAGGCATGGCAGACCATTAAAATCTCTTTGAAACTTTTCAAGCACTCCATTCACGACCGTTCCCGGCATACAGTGGAAAGGGATTACATTTACAATTCCATCAAACCCTTCCTCAAAATACTCAATTGCTTTGCCCATGCTCAGCACCGGATCGCCTTTGTAAGAATCATCTATATACGGTTTCCCTTTTTTAATAAGTTCTTTGATAGATGTATCTTTCAAGAAGTGTCGAATTCTCCCTTTAAATACCTGTGTGAGTCTATAGGCATCATATCTCTGGACAATATCCGAAATAAATTCGCCTAAAAAACCTTTGTAATTCTTCTCAGAGAGACAATTTTCCCTACGGCAGTGTGCAATATAATTAATCCATTCGGCAAAAGGCGGAATAAAAGCCTCTCCTCCCAAACGCTCAATATTCCTTGCGAGAAAATTATTTGCAAATTCATTGCATCGGACATAGGTTTCTCCGATAACACCGATTAACGGTCTGGGTTTACTCCGATCTACCTTTATATTGGTAAAAGCCTTGCAAGCTTCCCTGGAGATCTCGATAATATCCAGATGCTTTTCAAGCGCTGTCTCTGACTTTTTTACATAATTTTCATAGAGCACATCCGTTTCACCTTTATTTACTTCATAGGGCCTTGTTTCTCTTTGTAGCTTCTGCAAGAGATCAATATACATAATGCCGTTCCATGCTAACTTACGAAAATGGGTGCCTAATTTTTTAGTATCTTCGCCATAGTTTTCTCCTTGATCCATTGTGTATATAGGCACATTATGAAATCCAAGCTCATTCAATACCATACGATGGAATGTATTATATTGTCCAAATCGGCAAGGACCGGATGCTGTTGCCATAAAGAATGCGCTGGATTCAGGATCAAAGTCAGGATTTAACGCCTTTTTTACGATATCTCCTGTTGTAAGAATCGCAGGATAACATTCCTTTCCTGATGTAAATTTACGCCCGATATCAACCGATTGCCTGTTTGCCATAGGCAACGCCTCTGCCAGTACTCCATTCGCTTTCATAGAGGCGGCAATCATTCTTCCATGATCGCACATATAAGGAATGTAAATCGTCCTTTTCTTTTTTTCAATGAATCCTTCAACAGGAATAGTTTCTCTTAATCTTTTACCGTTATGGACGGGCTTAACATTTTTCAGGCTGTCAATAAATGCCTCACATCGAGTTATTGCCCCTACATCAGAACTGTGCTCATCAATTTCTATGGTCAAACAAGGTTTTCCCTCTAGTTCTTTGGTAAAGAATTTAGTTATAAATGAATCAGGACCACAGCCAAAATTAGTAATATACAACGGATAGAGTCTCTTATCTTTAGCTATTAATCTGGCAGCCGCAAGAAATTTTTGCCCTGTTTTCCAGTACATATTTGGATAATCATGAGCTATATCTTCAAGATCTAACTTCAAAAAATCAAGAGGAATAGTCATAATTCCTAAATCACGCAATTTTTCCGGAAGACCTAAGTTCATACCGGTATCACATCCATTGTAAGAGCGGCTAATCAGCACAAACGCCTTTTCATTTTCTCCTAATTTCTCCAAAATTTCTTTTCCGCGAGCCTCTAAAGTTTTGTTAAAAGCTTGTTGTGCCTCATGTGCTGCCTTGATAGATGCTTCTATTACTTTCCCTGTCCTTCCTATACTCCTTGCCATTTGCCGCAATGTCTTATTTACATAATCCTCTCCGTATTCAAAATGGATAATGGGAGACAAGACCTTAAAGCTCTTTTCCCTAAAGTCAATAGCCGAGCACACAAGATAGGGAATGCATTGTACATAAGGACATGCATATGAGTGTGTAAGTTTTGAACTGGCATGTGTTAAATTAATAACGCTGGGAAGGAACAGATAATCAATATCCCTATCTAAGAGATCCATTACATGTCCGTGGGCTACTTTAATGGGAAAGCATGTTTCTGCTGTAATTACTTCTACCCCATTATAAACAATATCTTTATTGGTATCGCTGGAAGTCATAACATCAAAGCCTAATTCTATGAAAAATGCCTTCCACATAGGGTAAAAATCATGGAAAGTAGACACCTGGGGTATACCGATCTTTTTCCCGATAGGCTGATCTGGTTTGTTTTTCTTATAGGTATTAAAGAGGGCTTCCTTCCTTTCGCGAAAGAGCCTGGGCAGGTGTTTCCCCTTTTTTAAAGACCGTTCATCATCGAATTTACCACAGCGGCTGCCATAATGAAGCGGATTCTCTCCCTCAATACTGACTTTTCTAATTTCGCAGATGTTTGAACAATCCTTGCAAACAAAAGAGGACAGCTCATATCTTTTGTGGCGGAGATCAAATCCTTTAAATCTTGATTTTCCCCAGGTTTTTTCTTCCATAGCAATAATGGCAGAGCCAATGGCGCCCATAATATCATGATGGGGGGGAACTATAATCTTTTTCCCTGTTACTTTCTCGAATGCCGCCTTCACACCCCGGTTAGCGGCTACTCCACCCTGAAAGAAAATAGTATTTCCAATCTTTCTGTCCTCAACTACCCGGTTAATAAAGTTCAACACTACAGAGTAACTAAGACCTGCCAGTAAATCATCCTTGGATGTTCCTCGTTGTTGGTGATGGTTAAGATCGGATTCCATAAAAACGGTGCACCGCTCACCAAGATGGGAGGGACAACATGAAGAAAGGGCTCGTTTGCTAAATTCACTTTTGATACTTATACTCAGCTTTTCGGCCTGCTCTTCTAAAAATGAACCCGTGCCAGCAGCACACACTTTATTCATGGCAAAATCAACAATAGCGCCATTTTCTAACCGTATAAATTTGGAATCTTGTCCACCGATTTCAAAAATAGTATCTACATTTTTATCTACGCAAGCCGCAGCGGTAGCATGAGCTGTTATCTCATTCTTTGCAATGTCAGCGCCGATAAAATCTCCTGTCAAGTAACGGCCGGAGCCTGTGGTTCCAGCGCCACAGATAACCACTTTATCTCCTATTTCCAGTCCTACTTCATAAAGACCTTGCTTTACAGCTTCTAATGGTCTTCCCGCCGTCATAAGATAACGTCTCGATAAGACATTTTTATGTTTATCGATAACAACAACATTTGTGCTAATTGAACCAACGTCTACACCGACGTATGCCTCAATCTTCTCATCTCCAATAACCGGATGTAATCCATCAATGATTTTGTAGTTATCTGTACGGAGAGGTTCAAGGTTAGATGCCTTTGCACTGCGGTCTCTCAGGTACTCCTCAATCTCCTTCAGCCCTCTGAAAGGTGAATGAATACCTTTATCCATGATAGTAAATACCGCTCCAATTGCTCCCATTACCTTAAAATATTTTGGTATAATTAGTTCCCCTAGTTTAACTTCTAAAATATCCTCGAATGCCTTAACCATACCAACATTTGCTGCCACACCACCTTGCAGGACAATAGGTCTGAAAAATTCCTTTCCCTTTCCGATATTGCTTTTAAAATTCCTTGCCATAGCATAACAGAGACCAGCAACAATATCATGCACAGGTGTACCTTCTTGCTGAAGATGGATCATATCAGTTTTGGCAAACACACTGCATCGGCCGGCTATGCGTGGCGGGTTCTTAGATTTTAATGCCAATTCCCCAAATTCTTTCTCTATAGCAATGCCGAGTCTTGTGGCTTGTTGATCTAAAAATGAACCTGTGCCCGCAGCGCACATAGTATTCATTGAGAAATCTGAGACCTTTGTTTGTTGTGTTGTAGGGTCACGTTCAATAAGCATGAGCTTTGAGTCTTCACCGCCAATTTCAACAATAGTGCGTACTTCAGGGTGCAGTGTTGTAGCCGCCTTACTATGAGCCACGACTTCGTTAATAAACGCAATGTTCATTAATTCAGACACTAACTTGCCGCCAGACCCTGTAATCGCCATACCATCGATATCGTCAATGTGGGTTCTGTTGAATAGATCTTTTAAGACAAGGAGAAATGTTTCTACCGGCTGACCGTGTGAGCGGATATAATGATCTTCCAAAATTTCCTTATGCTCATTAATCAATACCGCTTTTACACTAACTGAGCCAATATCCAGTCCTATATATTTTTTCCGGGACATAATTTTATCCACTCTCTATATCGTTATTTATGAAATACTCTGAGCACGCTGAAAAACTAACTACATAAGGAATAGATTCTTCGCTTCGGCTGGATGATATTGTTGTAGTGCTGCTTTATCATTCTGAAGAAGCGGCGATAGAATTTGTTGCACATTGCAACTAAATACAAGCAGTTCAAGAATCTTGACTCTTGAAATTCCTAAACATAAACATTCAATTTAATTACTTCTTTACCACCTCATTGGGCGGTGTTATAACACCTGTAATGGCAGATGCAGCGGCAACAGCGGGACTGCAAAGATATATCTCGCTTTTAGGATGGCCCATACGACCAACAAAATTACGATTAGTCGTTGATAATGCCCGCTCTCCTTCTGCCAGAATTCCCATATGCCCTCCCAGACAGGGACCACATGTCGGAGTAGAAACTACTGCTTCGGCTTCAATAAATATCTCAATCAGACTCTCTTTTAATGCTTGCCTGTAAATTTCCTGGGTTGCTGGTATAATGATAAGCCGAATAGAGGGGTGTATCTTTTTCCCCTTGAGGATTTGAGCTGCTATGCGAAGGTCTGAAATCCTTCCATTTGTACAAGAGCCTATAACTACCTGATCAATCTTAATCCCTGAGACATCTTCTACTGGTTTTGTATTTTCAGGCAAACTAGGAAGCGCTATCTGGGGTGAAATATCATTGGCATCAAATTCATACGTTTTCGTATATCCACAATCAGGATCGCTTTGATATATTGTATATTTCTTCCCTACCCTGCCTTTTATATAATCTTCTGTATTTTTATCAGGAGAGATAATCCCACTTTTCGCACCGGCTTCTATTGCCATATTGCATATAGAAAAACGATCATCCATAGACAATTGAGTAATGGCGCTACCGGTAAATTCCATTGCCTTATAAAGAGCGCCATCCACACCTATCTTCCCGATTGTATAAAGGATTAAGTCTTTCCCGGATGTCCAGCTTTTTGTCTGACCATGAAAAACAAACTTAATTGATTCAGGTACCTTCAACCACACCTTCCCCGTAGCAAAGCATGCGGCAAGATCAGTGCTTCCAACCCCGGTGGAAAATGCCCCAAGTGCGCCATATGTGCAAGTATGAGAATCGGCGCCTATGACAAGGTCGCCGGGAGCGACAATCCCTTTTTCCGGAAGAAGCGCATGTTCTATTCCCATCCGGCCGATTTCAAAATAATGCTTCAAGTTATGCTCTACAGAAAATTCACGAAGGGATTTTGATTGCTGGGCAGATTTAATATCTTTATTGGGAGTGAAATGATCCGGAACTAATACGATTTTTTCCGGATCAAAAACTTTTTTAATTCCGGTCTTTTCAAATTCTTCGATAGCAATAGGCGCAGTAATATCATTTCCTAAACAAATATCAACGTTCGCATAAACAAATTGTCCTGGATGTACTTCTTTAAGATTACTGTGTGCAGCAATAATCTTCTCTGTTATTGTCATTCCCATAGATTTTTTATAGTAGCGTGCTTCGTTTTACCTTTCAAGACATAAGCAGCCTGGATAATTGTTGAAAAATAAAGAAAATAATTTTTTAATTTTCTGAAAATCGCGTTCGGCGCCATGATTTTAAGAACAAAGGGTCCTGTAGATATTTTTTGTGGCATTTGGCGCACAAATCAAAACGAAATGTCTTGTATTCTCCATTCTCTAACATATCAACAGCATCATCAATATTATCACGCCCTTCAACCGTTTCTTCTATTTCCATAATTTCCTCATCTATATCCTCGTCCATGTCTATAGCGTCACATGCGGTATAAACCTCAATTTTTACAACATATCGGGTATCCTCTTCTGCTAGCAATGGTTTACCGCACATATCGCAAGTATAGTGAACCATTCATATTCCTCCAAGTAATATTTGTAGAATCATAGTTTATTTTGTTAATAGCTCAGGATGTTAGAGTCCGAAGGTATAACAGATCTTCATGCAAGATTTAAAACCAACTACAGAAAAGGATTGTGATTTTAATCTTCATGTAAGCAATTTCTGTGCTGAAGTTGGCATTCTTGAATGGCCTTTTTACGCCATAGCCCTGAGCCTCTTGATCCGTTCTTCGATTGGTGGGTGAGTACTAAAAATTGCAGCGAATGAGCGGCCGCTTAATGGATTCACAATAAATAAATGTGCAGTAGATTTACCTGCATCCATTGGCTTAGCTATTGCCGCCCTTTGTAATTTTTCAAGGGCGCTAGCTAATCCTAATGGATTTCTAGTCAATAAGGCGCCACCTTTATCGGCAGCATACTCTCGCGAGCGTGAGATTACCATTTGGATTAAAAGGGCTGCAATAGGCGCTAAAATAGCCAAAAATAAAACCCCAATACCGCCGCCCCCCCTACCTTCTTCCTCATCCCTTCCTCCAACTCCGCCAAAAAGCGCTCCCCATCGGGCCATATCCGCTAATAACATAATAGCGCCTGCAATAGTAGCTACGATGGTAGATATAAGTATATCTCTATGTCTGATATGGCTTAACTCATGCCCTAGAACTCCTTTTAATTCTTCACGTGTCAAAGAGTTAAGCATTCCTTCGGTAACAGCTACAGCGGCATGGCTTGGGTTTCTCCCTGTTGCAAATGCATTCATAGCATTCGTTGGTATAACATATATTTTAGGCATAGGCATTCCTGCCTGCATTGTCAGTTCCTTAACAATTCCATAGTACGCCGGTAACTGTTGCTCAGAAATTTCCTTAGCGCCATACATCTTCAAAACAATCTTATCGCTGAACCAATAACTGAAGAAATTCATACCCATCGCCATAACAAAGGCAAACATCGCTCCTTGCCGCCCCCCAACCATGTTACCGACCCATATGAATAACAGTGTCAAGGCAATTAATAATATAGCTGTTTTAAAATAACTCATACTACAACTTCTCCAATTTACAACATATTTAAAATATAATGAAAAGAGCACTTATTAAATATTTTAAACATAATATTGAGAATTACTGAAAGAATATAACGAACTTAAATATGATAAAAATTTATTATTATTAAATATTTCTATTCAAAATCATTATAAATATAGCTAATCTTTTGTCAAGGAATTTAATCTGGATAGTATCAAAGAGAGATATAAATAATGTTATTGATGTTTAAAGAGATATTTAAGGCTTATAAAGATATTTTCTCAAGTTTCCTGTCGATAGCGGTCATTATCTCATCGTACCCTGGTGGAACTTCTACCGGAAGATTGGCAAAACGCGAGATTACTTCCTCTAATTTATTCTCGTGATAGTTTATTTTAAATTCAGGAAATTTTAAACCGTGTGCAGTAGAGATAACCACAACCTTCTCGTTCCGCATTATCTCATTCTTTTTTATTAATTTTATTAATACTGCTAATGCCACTCCTGTATGGGGACAACTAAATAAACCGGTTCTATCTGCTTGTGCAGAAGCATTTGCCAATTCGTCCTCTGTTGCTTGTTCTACAACACCATGGAAAGTTTTTAAGACATTGATAGCCTTTTTATAACTCACAGGATCGCCTATTTGAATCGCATTAGCAAGGGTTTTTTGTGCCTTCACAGGCCTGAATTCTTTGAATCCATGTAAATAACTAAGATACAGCGGGTTTGCCTTTGCTGCTTGCGCACATACGATGCGAGGTTGTTTCTCTATCAGACCCAACTCCTTCATCATGAGAAAGCCTTTTCCTAATGCTGCCGTATTGCCCAAATTTCCTCCCGGAACAATTATTACATCAGGCACTTCCCAATCAAACTGCTGAACTATTTCCATACTTACTGTCTTCTGTCCTTCAATCCGGAGAGAATTCATGGAGTTCGCCAAGTAGATATTATTTTTGCTGCATATTTCCCTAACAAGTTTCATGCACCCATCGAAATCCGTATCCAACGATAAAGTGAGAGCTCCATTTGCGATAGGCTGAATAAGTTGTGCATGAGACACCTTATTCTTTGGCAAAAATACAATGGCAAGAATGCCGGCTGCAGCACAATACGAAGCTAATGCGGCAGAAGTATCTCCGGTAGAAGCACAAGCAACAGCCGGGATGCTTTTTCCTTCAGAAATCATTTGCTTAACCATAGATACCAGTACGGTCATCCCCAAGTCTTTAAAAGAACCTGTATGGGCATTCCCACACTGTTTAATCCAAAGGTCTTCAACACCAAGTTCCTTTCCGAGTCGCTCTGCCCAAAAAAGATTACTGCCCCCTTCATAAAGAGAAACAATATTCTTATTATCAACATTTGGACAAACAAACTCCTTTTTACCCCAAACAGAACTTCCGTAGGGCCACTTGGTTCTCCTATAGCGCTCATCAAATAACTTTTTCCAATGCTCCGGGGAATGTCTGAGAAGTTTACTTAAATCGTGTTTTACCTCCAGCAAATCACCGCACTTCCTGCATTGGTAAATGATCTCGTTCAGCTCATACTTTTCATCGCAACCTGAAATGCATTGAAACCATGCGTGATATGGCATGAACTATTTCTCCTCTCCAAACATTATAAAAATTTTACAATTCACTCACATCTCTCTTTGGAATAGTCTTTCCAAATAATTCAATACAAACATCTTTTAAGTATCGGATATTGTTCTAAATAAATCAAAATTTTAACTACTGATATTTATCACAAACAACAAATTAATTATAGGCAGAGAAACGTATAATTACAAGTATAATATATGGTGTACATACAGAAGTTATTTTAATTTTGACAAAGGCGTCGTAGTTTTGATAAGATTCCGAATACCGTGTATTTACAAAAATTCTTTTCAAGAATATTTTCCTATTTTGATAAGATTGACAGGCAATCCGTCCGGCAGGGATTCAGGCATGCCTTCAGCGTTGGTACGTCTTGTGAAAATACAACATTAAGCGAAAAAGAACAAGCTCTTATTTCAAAATTAGTTACTATCGTCGAAAAAAGGAAACTTACAGTTCCAGCCTCGCTCTTTCTTGAAAGTGTACAGCCGCTAAATTATATTGGAAGCCAGATGATGGTGTTCTTCAGGCCATTTTTAACTTTTTTCTTTACCCCTGCAGAATATGATTTACTTCAGGGTGTCCTTGAAAAAAGGGATGGCATTAAAAAAATCATTGAAGAGCTAGAAAAAAGGGAAAATATCATTGCAGAGATACCAAAAGAAAGCAAGAAGCAATAAAAAGTAAAATACATCTTCTATACTATATTCTAAGACTTTGTGTTTTTCACATTCTTGCGATGAATTATTATAAGAGAGGATGATGATTTGTGAATGTAATCATCGCTACAGATTGCGGTAGCACCACGACAAAAGCCATCTTAATTGAAAAGAAGGACGGGGTATACCGGCAAACCTTCCGTGGAGAGTCGCCTACTACGGTAGAGGCGCCTTTTGAAGATGTAACCAGAGGTGTCTTAAATGCCTTTGCGGAATTAGAAGAACTCTCTGGCCGAAAAATACTTGATGGAGAAAAGATTATTACGCCAGCACAAGGAAATGCTGGAGTAGATATTTACGTCTCTACCAGTAGTGCTGGTGGTGGATTGCAAATGATGGTCGCTGGAGCCGTAAAGACAATGACCGCTCAAAGCGCCCAGCGTGCAGCATTAGGAGCGGGTGCAATTGTAATGGATGTTATTGCTTCTAACGATCAGCGCCTTCCCCATGAGAAGATTGATCGCATTCGGCACTTAAGACCCGATATGATTCTTCTCTCTGGCGGCACGGATGGCGGCACAGTTACTCATGTAGTAGAGCTGGCAGAATACATATCCGCAGCTAACCCCAAGCCCCGGCTTGGTATGTCTTTTCAACTTCCTGTCATCTATGCGGGCAACAAAGACGCACGAGAAAAAATTAAAGAAATTTTAGATAAAAAAACTTCTCTTCATATTACAGAAAATATCCGGCCTACCCTTGAGCGGGAAAATCTTTTTCCCGCACGGCAAGAGATCCAGAAGCTTTTTCTCGAACATGTCATGGCTCAGGCCCCTGGCTACAAAAAACTTATATCATGGACCGGAGCGCCAATTATGCCAACACCCGGTGCGGTTGGCCTTATTATGCAAACTATTGCCAGAAAAAATAATATTAATGTAATTGGGGTGGATATCGGTGGCGCTACCACGGATGTCTTTTCCGTGTATGGCGAAATCTTTAATCGAACCGTGAGCGCTAACCTCGGGATGAGTTATAGTATTTCTAATGTACTCGCTGAAGCCGGGCTTGAGAATATCCTCCGTTGGGTGCCATTCGATATAGAAGAATCGGACCTTCGAAATAGGATTAAAAATAAGATGGTCCGCCCCACGACGATACCCCAAACCCTGGAAGAGATCAAGATTGAGCATGCAATAGCGCGTGAAGCGCTAAGGGTATCTTTTGAACAACATAAATCCCTGGCAGTAGGACTCAAGGGTGTGCAAAGGGAACGTGATATCTCAGAGGCATTTAAACAAGAAGCTGCCGGTGAAACAATCATAGACATGGTAAAGCTGGATCTCCTGGTGGGTAGTGGCGGGGTGCTCTCACACGCCCCGCGACGGTCGCAAGCTATGCTTATAATGATTGATGCATTCCAGCCCGAAGGGATCACAAGGATTGCTGTTGATAGCATCTTCATGATGCCTCACCTCGGTGTTCTTTCCACGGTAAATGAGCAGGCTGCCACAGAGGTTTTTGAGAAAGACTGTTTGATTCATCTGGGAACGTGTGTTTCTCTCGTTAAAGGTAGTATTGGAAAACATGGAGAAAAATGTATCTCATATACGATAATAATGTCAGATGGTAAAAGGATAGAAAAATCGCTTCCTTATGGAGAATTACGTGTTATACCGCTTGGTATCGATGAGACTGCAGAAATTGAGATTTTACCCGGAAAAAACTTCGATGTTGGAACAGGAAAGGGTAAGCCCGTTACCAGGAAGGTTTTTGGAGGAGTTGTAGGTATCGTTATTGATACACGTGGAAAACCAATAACTCTGGCAAAGGATAAGGCCTCCAGGGTAAAGCAGCTCCAACAATGGGCTAAAGCTATCGATGCCTATCCAGAATAAAAATAGTATAATTATTCCTGTATTTCATTCGCATACGATATAAATACCTATTAGGGGTTCATGAGTATATGACTCACGCTTATACGCCCGGTTTACGCATAGCAGAAAAAACAAAGGTCACAAGCCATCGCGCCTTACCTTTATTGGGTGGCGTTGTAGTTAAAAAAGGCGATTTCCTGAAAGCGGAAGACATTGTGGCTAAAACTTATTTGCCTGGCAAAGTACATGCTATCAATGCTGTAAACCGCTTAGGTATCCAGCCTAAGGATCTCAGGGAATACATGCTAAAGAAGGAAGGTGACTCTGTCCAAAAAGACGAACCCATAGCTGAAACTAAACCCTGGGTCAAGATGTTAAAATCGGTCTTACACTCTCCCATTGCAGGCGCCATTGAAACAATATCCACGGTAACGGGGCAAATACTCCTGCGGGAACCGCCAAAACCAATCCAGGTATATGCGCATATAGATGGCGTGGTGATAGAGGTTATCGAAAAAGAGGGTGTAGTTATGGAAACGATAGCCACCTTTATTCAGGGTATCTTTGGCGTAGGAGGCGAAACGGTAGGCGAACTGGCTATTGCTGTAGATGGGCCTGGCGATATACTTACAGCAGAACATATCCAATCCGGACATAAGGATAAGATCATTGTTGGCGGTTCCTTTATTCAGCATGATACTATTGATAAAGCAAAAAAGATTGGTGTTAAGGGCATCATTGTCGGCGGATTTAACGATGAAGATCTCAGGAAGCTCCTTGGATACGATCTTGGCGTAGCCATTACCGGTTCAGAAGATATTGGTATCACACTCATTATCACTGAAGGTTTTGGTAAAATACAAATGGCTCAAAGAACTTTCGAACTTTTAAAATCACGCTCAGGCGCAAAGACCTCTATGAATGGCGCTACTCAGATTCGGGCAGGCGTGGTAAGACCTGAGGTTATTATACCTTACGAAAAAAGGGACGAGACCGTGAGTGAAGGGATGGACAAACTCATCGACAGAGGCATGGAAATCGGAGATCCGGTAAGGATCATCCGTGTACCCTATTTTGGAAAAATCGGCAAGATCAAGGCCCTCCCCTTTTCTCCTCAAAAGATAGAAACCGAGGCCACCGTCCGCATCCTCGAAGTAGAATTCCCCGACGGCGCTACAGCCATCGTCCCTCGCACAAATATTGAAATGATCGAGAGATAACTATTGTCTTGCTTTACAAGTCAAGAATTAATAAATGGTTATTGGTTTTACGAGAAACAGGCTGAGGGGCTATGTTAAACGCCAGCACTGTGTATCAATTCAAGCGCTAATTGTCAGCGCGTACGTGTTACAGTTAGTCGAATCTCGCCATGGTTATTCCAGTACATACAATTTACATCATTGGTAAAGCAGTAAAGCCTACCTGTCGATTCCGGTGATATCCTCGCCTCCACTCCGATATGAAAGCAAGTATGTTTATATTTCGATCAACTGAGCAGCCGATCAGAGCAAAAAACCAACGCTCCTTTGGAACACGGCGCAGCCACTCAGTTGCTCGCAACAGTAAATTAGAGCTTGTGTAGCCATCAGCATTGCAGACACTGTTCCAGTCTTTCCATTGGCCGCTTGCTTTAATAGGAGGATTAATATGTTGATAGTTGGATTAAGGGAAGCAAATATGCACTTTTCAAAATACCTAAAGTTAGTCAGAGAAGGGCAAGAAGTTATTGTGACGGAGAGGGGAAACCCTATTGCCGTTATCAAGCCGCTCATGAAAGAGGGAACACCGGACGATAAGATCAAAAATTTGGAAGATCAGGGAATCTTGCGAAGGGCTGTTAAAGGGAAGTTGCCGCTTGGCAGGACTATTGCGATTGCTGGAAAGCCTTTATCCGAAACCATGCCAGAGGGAAGGGATGAAAGATTTTAAATGAGCCCGCCCTGGATATATATTGATACAAGCGCCTATCTGAAAATATTCCTGAAGGAAAAGGGTTCAGATAAGGTAAGGAAACTCGTTAGAGAAAAAAGGCTCCTTGTTTCCACTATTCTTACGAGCGAATGCTTTTCAGCCTTTTCAAAGCGAAGGCAGGGAAATGAGATTGATGATAAAACTTTTAAGAGACTGGTGAACCGTGTCAAAAAAGACGTGCCGTATATTGAAATAATCAGGCTTACAGATGATGTATTAAGGAGAACCGAGGCAATTCTTTTGTATTTACCGGTGCGAACCCTCGATGCTGTCCACATAGCCTCGGCGCTGTTATTTAATACTAATTAGCTTTCAAACAATAAATATATATGCTATACTTTCTTCGGAGATTAAATTTTGGAGGGAGGGCATAATCATGAGACATACCGTTATTGCCGGGCATTTGAAACCGGAAGAGATAAAGGAAAGAATGCTATCGTCAGAAAGTCGTCAACAATTTCAACGATGGCAGGTGATTTATAGTGCAGCGCCCAACATCTTAAAGCAGAAGAAGTCAGTGCCCTTGTGGGTGTATCGGCAGGAACCGTACACCAGTGGATGCATCAGTATAAACACAAGGGACCAGACGCCTTTATACTGCAAGGACGCGGTGGGCGTGTAGGAGGGGATTATTATCGTGGAATGAAGAGGAAGAATTACTGGAAGAGTTAAGGAGTAGTGGCGAGCAAGGAGCCATAGTGATTGCCAAGACTATTCGTGAATATGCTGCAAAAAAGTTGGGGACAGAAGTCTCGAAAGATTACGCATATGATCTTCTCCATCGTCATGGATGGAGAAAAATAGAACCCAGTCCACGGCATCCCAGGAGCGATTCAGAAACACAGGAAGAGTTTAAAAAAAATTTCCCGAGATGGTGGCATCCTCCGTTCGAACCTTTGCGGAGGAAGACACACGCCCGCTGAAAGTGTTTTTCCAAGATGAGGCACGCTTTGGCCGTATGAGTAATCCTGCGCGTTGTTGGGCGCCAGCAGGCTTTCGCCCTATCGTGCCCATACAACGAGTCAGAGAGTATACCTACGTTTATGGTGCTGTTTGCCCGGCAGACGGCGATTCTTTTCCGCTGATCTTACCCAGTACAGATACAGAAACGATGACTCTCTATTTGCGAGAGTTTTCTCTCTTCTACAAAGATTATAGAATTGTAATGGTTATGGATGGAGCCCCTTGGCACAAGGCCAAAGATCTTGAGACTTTCGGAATATTCGAATTATCTTTCAGCCCTCGTATAGCCCTGAACTCAATCCTGCGGAACATCTGTGGGAACATCTTCGTGAAAACTATCTCTCAAACAGGTCCTGGCCTTCGATGGGAGCGTTAGAAAAGGTCTTATGCCAATTCGCTTTCAAACAATAAATATATTATGAAATATATATGCTATATATGGCAGGATTCAATTGGATTATTTTTTAATGTTTGAAAGCAAATTGGTATTAATGGAGGCTCTGATTGCACTATCACATACCAAAGAAATCATTCAATCGCTGGCAGGTTTCCATTGGGCTATATTTTAATGTTTGAAGACGAATTGGTATGAGGATGACATGGTCTAGGTTTTATTTTTCTCCATCCATGTCGATGAAGAAGGTCATAGGCGTAGTCTTTCGAGACTTCTGTCCCCACCTTTTTTGTGGCATGCTCACGAATAGACTTGGCGATTACGATGATTCCTTGCTCAGCTTTTGCTTGCACCTCTTGCAGCAATTCTTTCTCTTCATCCCAGGACAACAACTCCCTCCTGCGTCCACCGCGTCCTTGTAGGATAAGTATGTCTGGCCCCTTGTGATTATACCGATGTATCCACTGGTGTACGGTTCCTGCCGATACACCCACAAGGGCATTGACTTCTTCTGCTTTAAGATGTTGGGTCGCTGCACTATAAATCACCTGCCAGCGTTGAAATTGCTGACAACTCTCTGACGATAACATTCGCTCCTTTATTTCTGTTTAAATGACCAACAATAGTGGTATGCCTCATGGCTATGCCCTCCTTTAAAGTTTTAACCCCTGAAGAAAGTATAACATTCTTATTTAATATTTGATAGCGAATTAGTA
>SULG01000008.1 GCA_005524015.1 Candidatus Jettenia ecosi | reverse complement strand
GAAAGAAAAACGTTAAGATTGATATGAATATGCCAAAAAATTGTATAAAAATGAAAACTTGTAGCTTGTCTGGTTTATAAAATCTCTCCAAACAAAAGCAAACGATTTTCTTATCAATTTATTCATAAATAATGTAAGTGTAAAATGCTGGATAGTAAACTTAAATTCTAGACATAGTCTGTGGTGATATCATATTATTCCCAGTATCTACAACTCTTGAAAATAGTTCTCCTAATGAAATTTCTTTTTCGTAAAAGGAACTTATCTCGCTGCCCATATCTACTAGTTCTTTAACCATCTGGAATATATTCCCATTGTCAGATAAAGTCTCAAATTCGATTTGGATTCTATCAGGTGTAATATCATCAGGTATGGTTGTAACTTTATTAGCGATAGCTATATTTTGAATCTTGCTTACTAAACTATTTTTTGCACTCTTCAATTTTATTACATACCTTTTCTCTGAGTGGAACATCTTTTTTATTTCCTTTACGGTACCTGCAATTTTTACCTTTCCTCCGTTAACGATAGCAATCTGGTCACATAGTACCTCAACTTCATGCAAGTTATGAGTTGCAAATATTACTGTCTTCCCTTCCTCTCCAACTAATTTTTCCCTTATAAACCTTATTAATTTTTGGGCAGTAATAGGGTCTAATCCACTCGTTGGTTCATCCATAAAAATAATCTCAGGATTTGTAAGCAGTCCTCTGGCTATCGCCAATTTTTGCCTCATGCCAGTAGAATAATCTTTAAACATTCTATCTGCATCGCATGTAAGTTCCATAAACTCCAGTAAATTCTTTATCTTCTGATCAGCTTCCTTATGAGAAATATTGTTGAGTTTTGCAAAGAATCTAAGATTTTGTCTTCCTGTAAGCCTCCAATAAAAGCTTCTCTCATCACCTATAACATAGCCTATTATTTTTCTTATCTTCTTCCCATCCTTTTCAACATCCAGACCATTAACAAGCGCTCTTCCTGATGTAGGAAGAACCAGTGTGCAAAGGATCTTTATCAGGGTAGTTTTTCCCGCGCCATTTGGACCCAGAAGACCAAACAATTCATTCTTTTTTATCTGAATGTTTACATTATTAAGCGCTGTAATATCCTTCTTTCTAAAAGGATGCAAGAGTATATCGCCATATCCTTTTAGTACTGGATATCTTTTTGTAAGATTATATGTCTCTATACAGTAAGGCAATTTAGATTCCTATAAACGGTGCTGGCCACTTTAAGACTTAACAACTTTAGCAAAAAACTCTCATGATCAAACATCTTTTCTCAAGCAGTATTTCTTTATTCATTTCATTTATAATAATACCCTTGTTTTATTTTTGCTTGATTCAGGATAGCACCAATGATATTAGTTTTTGCATCTTTTATGCAGCTAGTGGCCTTATTGATATAATCGATAGATACATGTCCTGATTTAACGATAAAAATTACACCGTCAACTAATGAGAGTAAAGGCGTTACGCCGTTCATAAAATCTAATAAAGGCGGGGCATCCACAAGGACTACATCGTACCTTTGTTTCAGGAGAGTTAAGAATTTTGAGAGAAGGGTAAAATAGAGCGGACCATCAGGTCTTGTATCCCCTATGCCCGCAGGCAAGAGTGATAAATTTGGTTCGTTAACAGGTTTCACATGAGAGAGGACCTCACTTTCCAGTAAGCGACTTCCTGATATACGGCTTAAACGATTGATAATTGATGTATAATCCTCTGCAAAATAAATTCTTTTATCTTCGTATCTCTCTACACTGCCTGGTTCAAAAACAAAAGTACCTTGTTTCCAACTAAAAAGTTTCTGGAGGTGTTCCTCCATTTGCAACTTTAAAGGTCCTTGTAATTGAGCTTGATTAATATATCCGGCATTAATAAGGATATATCCTAATGGTTGTCCAGTACGATGATTTCTCTCTATAGCATCTTTTAACTGGCTTTCTGTAATAAAACCACCCCGTAGCAGCATGGTTCCTAAACGATTAGCAAAAGGGATATCCTGACTCTGGATGTGAATGAGGCAACCGTTCTCAAAGATAGCAGTCATAGTTTGAGAATCATTAGTAATGACAAGTTGCCCACTTTGTTTTTTAAGGGCAAGAAGAGAAAAAAGATCACTCACACTATACTTATTTAAAGAGCCCTGCCGTATTTCCTGTAACAGAACTCGGGTCATCGCATTAATCAATCCATTTTCTTCATCATTCTTTAAACCAAATAAATGATGCAATGATGGTCTTTGCACATCAGCATCTACCATAAGCACACGTAGTCCACCCCTTGCCAGACTTATTGCTGATTTTGCCAAAACAGTAGTTTTACCTTCACCACTAGTTGTACTTTCTATCAAAAGCACCTGACCAGACATTCCTGCTTGCATCAGTGGTAATCTCGTAACAAAACTTCCCGAAACATCATATTGGGTATAAACGCCTTTAAGTTTATTTTGATTGCGATGAGATTCACTACCTTGCAAAGCGAGAACTTTGCCTTTTTTTAAGGATTTATCATAAGGTATCATCCCAAGCATTGGTAAACCAAGCCGTTGTGCGATATCTTCAGGGGTTCTCACCGTTTTATCCATATACTCGAGGAAGAAAGCAAGCCCTACACCAAATGTCAAACCCAGCACTGCAGATACGAAGATATTTAAAAATATCTTCGGCTTAACAGGAAAAAGTGGCACCTCAGCCTCATCCACAACCCGGATGTCGTTCTTCTCCATATTGCCGGTAAGACTAATCTCCTTTGCCTGCTTGAGCAGAATATCATACATCTCTTGATCACTTTCAGCATCCAGAGACAACATATCATAGTTAATAGCCTTTTCGTTATAAGCTACAGCCCCTTTTTGCTGAACGATCTTTTCAAGAGCTACAATCCGGTCTAATTCTGCTTTGATTGTCTTCCTTACCGTTTGCACCTCGTCAATAATTCCCTGCTCTAATTTCTCAATACTGGAATTAATCTCAATCATCTTTGGATGCTTAGGACCGTACTTGGTAATCATCTCTAATTTCCTGGCCTTAAGCTCTGCTAATTTAGCACGAAGATCTTGAATAACAGGACTTTGCATAATTTCCGGTAATGAAAAAATATTTTTGTCGTCGATAGAAAATGACTCAAGTTGCTCATATTTGTATTCATAAACTGCACGCTGGGATGTTCCTACTTTAATTTTTTGCCCTCGAATCTGTGCCTTAAGCCAATCTATCGCTTGCTGTGAGAATGAACGCTGTTCCTGAACGGTTCTTACGATAAATGCCTGGACATGCGCATTGGCTATACGTGCAGCCTTTTCAGGTGATTCGTTTAAGAAGCTAATATAGACCAGATGTGTTTCTCGAAGAGGCACAATCTCAAGCTTTGATAAATACCAATCTACAATCCAGGTTGGATAGGGTGTAGCTGATGCCCCTGATACCGGAATATTTAAGGCAGAAGTATCAATGCTTGATGAAATCAAAGAATCGCGAGATACACCGACAGGTAAAGTTGAAGAATTTGGATTTTGAATTTCATCGATACCAAATTCCTTCCATAATTTTAAATCTTCGATAACATTTTTTGCAAGGCTTCTACTCATTAATAAATTATATTGCGTTTGGTAATCGTCCCTATTATTAGGATCTACATTCATAACTCCCGTTATCTTATCAACAAAAGGAGACCTCTGTTCAATAATGATCTGTGCAGTGGCTTTATAGACAGGTGTGGTAGAAAATGATATGTAACTAACAATAGAAACCACAACCAAAAAGAAAACAATGACTACCCATTTACGTTTTCTGATGATATTAAGATAGTCTATTAGATGTACTTGCCGTGAAAATGATATATGGTCTGGCACAAATCCAAGGCTCATTTTTTTATCCACAAAGTATCCTTACTATTTTAAGAAATTAGAAATAACGTCCAGGAACCTTAATAATGTCACCCGGCAATACAAATTCATCCATTTTTGGTTTAAGCTCTTTTTCCACACCACTTTTCATACGAATGACTATTACGCGTTTAGGCGATGCCTTTTCAGTAGACCCTCCTGCAAGAGATATGGCTTGGCGGATTGTCAATCCTCTTTCCCATTTCAACTCACCTGGACTTTGGACTTCTCCTATTACAAAAACTCGTGGTGCTCGGTTAATGTAAATGGAGTCGCCATTAGCAACAACAAAGGTATCATACTTACTGTTAGTATCAAAATCGCCTAAATCAAGTGTAATAATCTCGTTTTCTTTACCTTCCCTGGAACCAATCTTTCCACTTTGGTGGAGCGACCTGGGGCGCACGATAGTAACTGTTTGCCCTGCGCTGGCTGTAACACCTCCAGCTTGTGATATCAGCCCTAATATATGGGTATTCCCTTTTAAAGGATAACTTCCTGGTTTATTTACTTCACCGAGGACGAATACCTTTCGGCTGTTATATTCTTTTAACGTAATAGTTACCTGAGGTGAAACGAGGTAACCATCAGCCAGTTTCTTCTCAATAATGTCTTCAAGCTCAAAGACCGACCGGCCATTTGCCTGGACTCTTCCAATAAGAAGGAAGGTAAAAGTCCCTTCCTGTGAGACTTCAACAATACTATTTAAATCTTCATTATCCCAAACCTTAATTTCAAGGATATCCTCAGGACCTATAATATATTCCTTATCGGGAAGATTTTCAGCATACAGACTTAAAGATAGCAGATAAAACAAACCTATAAAATTGAAAATTACACGTAAGATTCTTATAGAAAATATATTACCCATACAATCTCATTCCTTTAATAAGTATGAGAACCAATAACTTTTTACAAAGATTTTGCCCTCTTGTAGTAATCTTGTAGGAATATCGATACGGTTTTCTAAGGAAATTTAAGACTTTATAGCCTTTAACCCAATCCTTAAAAACCTTTATTATCCTTTCGAATATATAAGCATTTAATTGATATACAGTAAAAAGCTTATTAATAATTCTCATCCTTTTCGTTTCGTTTAACATGATAATACTATTATCTCTTTTTTTTATAGCAATCACCCTTGCTATAATAGATTTTTTATGTATCCATGTACCGGATACGTTTCTATCACCTTTTTCAAAAAAATGCAACTCACCATTTATCTTTCGCTTTCTTATTATCCTGTGAGTAATAAACGGAATATCTTTCCCTTTAAAAATGATAATATCTCCTGTATTTACTGCCTCACATTCGATCGATTTAACCAATACTTTATCACCAATATGGATTAAAGGCATCATGCTAGGAGAAACCACTTTCATCCACATCTTTCCTTTTTCTTTTATGTACTCTTCACCTAATTCATACAATAATTTTTCTTGTAAGTCCATGATGTGAAAATTGCTAAGTAGGGTATTTGGATATATGCTAGATTATCAACACAAACTTGCACGAAAGATTATCTTAGGAATGCTATCTTACAGATATATAATACTACTACGATTATCTCTAAATTTACTACTTTAACGGAATTTCTCACTTAACGAAAAAATGATCACACGTCAATAAAAACTAACCAAAACACTTATCGCCCGAATAATGGCTAAAAGTTAGCTTACCCAGTTGCTTACAGCGTTTTGAATAAAGCTACTCTGTGATTTTCCAGAACAACAACATGTAGCACCATGATTTGCCAATACATTCATCTCTAATTGCTCAGACTTAATCGAAGGTTTCTTGTAACTTTGCTTTGTTGATACTTTTAAATTCTCCATATTTTCGCTCCTTTCTAGGCGCTTTTATAACCACTATCAGGCTTAATAAGTATTTCAATTACTTATTGCGTGTGATCATTTTTCCGTTAAAAATGATCTATCATTAAATTTCGATAAGATTCTTCCGGTCTGGTTATGATCAATGTTTCCCTACGTTACTTTCTATATCTAATTCATTCATGATAGATTTCACCTTATTGCAATATCCTTCAGCCACAGTAAACATATTACCAGTCTCAAGGTAATTTACGCCTGGACACGGTGAACATAAATGATTCCATTTGCATTCCTTACAACTAGAAAAGTCGCTCATCTTAGCATCTCTGATATCTTTTACAAGTCTTTTTGGTTTAACTTGCCATAATTCTTTAAAGCTCTTCTCAAGTAAGTTTCCCAATTTTACTGGAAGCATTGTACAAGGTTTAAGGTATCCATCAGGTGTTATGGCACAAGACGTACGGCCAGCGCTACAAATAAATGATTTATCTAAAGGAACAGAAGGCGATTCTTTAAAATCTTTATATTTTTCTTTATTCTCTTTTCCCCATTGTAAAAAATAAGATCGAAGATTTTCCGGGTCGGTACAATATTCATAGGTATCCTGAGACCCATCTAACCGAGGGCTTACAACAGGACTTGAAGAAAAACGAATTCCTAACTTTTTTGCAAACTCTCCTATTTTAGTATATTCTGCGTAGTTCTGTTCCATTATAGTGCATTTTATCCTTACGCTCACCCCTTCTTCCTTTAAACGATGTATTCCCTCCATTGTTTGCACATGCGACCCTTTTATGCCTGTTATCGAATCATGGATCTTCTCATCCATAGCATAAAGGCTTACTTCTACTTGAGTTACATTAAGCTCTTTCAATCTTTTCGCCTTGAAAGAATCAATTAATGTAGCATTTGAAAGGATGATCACAAAAAAATTCCCTACGCACCATCTCGATGATATCCATAATATCATCTCTAACAAAAGGTTCTCCTCCGGACAATGTCAAAAACACTGTTCCCATCTCCTTTAACTGCTGGATTATTTTTGCCATTTGGGGTAGAGAGAGATAGTTCTTTCTTTCCTCATGAAAGGTATAACAATGCTGGCATTTTAAATTACATCCGTAGACTAGCTCCCAATGAACTATCCAGGGAAGATTACGATCAAAATATTTTTGCTGAATTTGATCTATCATGTTTTCTTGCATATTGTATCCTACTCTTTGTAATTATTTAGCCATTAAAGTACACCAAATTAAAAATATTTACCGAAAACCAAACTTCTTAGTATCTTTTTCATACACTTCATTATAAATAATTCCTTATTCTTTTAACGTAATTAGTGCTTTTTTAGAAAGTTCATCAATAAAGGATTGGAGATCCTTCTCGGCTACTTCTCTTTCAACATCGAACTTATCACATATTTTCTCAGTGATTTCAGCAAAATTTAATGTCCCATCACACATACTCCAAATTTCAGTTCCCATATCATTTAATTGATGAAGCCATTGCCCTTCTTCAGAGAAGATAATAGCTTCGTTCTCTACAACCCGCCACATACATTGCTCATCACGACAGGGAAATTTACTTTTCACAATCATAGAATATTCCTTAGAATTAAAGAGAGATTTATTTCCGATTACTTAAACCATTAAAATGCTATCCTTCTTAAAGGCCTATACGTTCAATTTCTTTCCAAAAAGTTTTATCTTTAGTAAATCTTAATTCATATACAGGTACACAATTACTGATAGCATTAACAAATCTCAATTTTTCTGCAAGGAAATCTACCCGCCTAATACCTGCAGAAAGATTTACATAAATAATATTATCCATGAGTTTATGGCCCATCTCTGCCCCGTTTAACCTTCTTAATGAGTTTACCTTGTCTTGTACTAAGATAAAAATAGCACAAAGATTTACCATTGTATCATTTAACGTTGTTATTTCAGTCCTTATCGGCCCTTGTGATATCCAATAATTCCTATGATCTTCAGATACTACAATTGATTCATCAGAAAGAATTTCTGCCTCAGGAGAAGATAACTTTGAAACAGTAGTCTTGCCTGCTCCGGATTCTCCAGTAAAGATAAAGCCCTTTCCCTGCCTTAGTAAACCTGCCGCATGAATCAAAAAGCTATTATCTTTTCTTCCATCAATTTGCCCCAATTTATAAAATGCACTATATAAAAATGCAAGGATACGTATGGGATTTGAAAAAGTATCATTCTTTGGAAAAAGTATCTGAATCTCACCATCTTTAGAAATATAGTTACACCATTTTTCTCCTTTAAAATAAAGAAATTTGCAATCTTTAATCATATCTCCATTATCTTGATATCCTATTTTAAACAAATAATCATGCTTTCGTGTGGTCTTTGAGAGATAAATACATCCCTTCATTGCCTCCTCCATTTCCCTATCTAAAAAGGAAATAGAAAAGCATTTTTTCCCAAATACTAAATTCAAATTATTGTCCATAGGCTTTAATCGATAGATCGCTTAAGAAGATTAGAATTTTCTCTAAATTTAAATCAATACTTTGCTTTACCTTGATCATTCAGGTCTTGCCCTATAATACTTTAGCAGAAAGTCATCTTACCGAAACATTAATATTCTTATAGCAAACACTATTGAATGTCAAGGAAAAATAAATTTTACTTATACAGCAATACATAATTTTATAGTATATAGGCCACCTTCATTAATACACTTATCTGTTATATCCAATTGTAGGATTTTATTGTATTGTTGTTTTCATATCTAAGCTGCAATTACTAAAAACTATTCTTAAGCTATGATACCTCTATCTTTAAAACTTACAAAACACTCATTACCTATAATAATATGGTCTAAAATTTTTATACCAATTATATTCCCTGCTTCTAACAATCGATGGGTTATTTGGATATCCTCTTTACTAGGTTCTGGATCACCGGAAGGGTGATTATGTACAAATATTACGGAGAATGCTGACTCTCTGATTGCTGGGTTAAACACCTCCCTCGGATGGACAATACTGGATGTTAAACAACCAGAAGAGATAGTTAATTCTTTGATGATACGATTTTTATTATCAAGTAAAATAACTAAGAATATTTCTTGCTTTCTTCCTCGTAATTGTTCATGAAAATGACAAAAAATATCTTTACTACACTTAAATTGTTGGGAAGGTTTTATAGAAATAGTAGAAAAACGTTTAGCAATAGCAAGCGATGCCTTGATCTGTGCGGCCCTGGCCGGGCCTATTCCCTTCACCTCGCACAATTCACCAATAGAGATTAAGCTTAATTTTCGAAAGTCACCATACTCAGAAAGGAGCTTTTGGGCTAAATCAACGGCGCTATAATGAGAGGTGCCATCGCGAATAATAATTCCTAAGAGTTCGGCATCTGTTAAATGTTCATCACCATTTTGGATAAGTCTTTCTCTGGGACGCTCGTGGGCAGGAAGCTGTTTAATCGTAGGACGTTTCTTCTCATCCTTCATAAGCTGCAAATTATACTTTCTAAATTATTACTGTCAATAGTAATAACGCAATTATTTTAGATGGCTAATATACAACTCATGTGTGTATATATCCAGCATTATCTATAACAGAGAGTTAACAATGCCTTACGTAATCTTTTATACATTAAATCTAAAATGCATAATATCTCCATCTTTCACAATATATTCCTTTCCCTCAAGTCTTAAAAGGCCTTTTTCTTTTACCTTTTGCTCTGAACCCAAAACAACAAGATCATTATAATTGTATGTCTCTGCACAGATAAAACCACGTTCAAAATCAGAATGTATCACTCCAGCAGCCTGTGGCGCTTTAATACCTTGTTTAATTGTCCAAGCCTTTACCTCTTTTGGGCCAGCCGTAAAGTAGGTAATCAGACCTAACAGACTATAAGTTTCCCGAATCAATTTTTCCAATCCCGACTCTCCTATTCCCATCTCTTCATAATAGGTCTTTCTTTCGGAAGGCTCCATCTGGGCAATCTCCGATTCAATATCCCCTGAAATGACAACACACTTAGAATTCTCTTGTCTTGCAAAATCAGTAACTCTATCGATATATTGTTTATCCTTTTCAAGATCAAAGATATTAATGACATATAACACCGGTTTTGCTGTCATTAAATGCAAATCTTCAATATGCTTTTTTTCCTCATCTGTTAAAACTAACAATCTGACAAGTTTGTTATTATTCAAACCTTCTCTGACCTTTTTTAGTACGTCAAGAGAAGCAATAATGTTTTTATCTCCTGTTTTCACCAGCTTTTCATTTTTAACCAATCGCTTTTCTACTGTCTCCATATCGGCCAGAATCAGTTCCGTGTTGATAATTTCAATATCCCTGATCGGATGAACCCCTCCTTCAATATGAATAATATCACTTTTGTCAAAACAACGTACCACATGGAGAATAGCATTAACGCTTTTAATATGGCCCAAAAATTGATTTCCCAATCCCTCTCCCTGACTCGCCCCTTTTACTAAACCAGCTATATCCACAAATTCAACAGTCGTAGGAACAATTTTTTCCGTAGGAATTATCTTAGCTATTTTCTCCAGACGTTGATCCGGCACGGCAACTATACCCACGTTGGGATCAATGGTACAAAAGGGATAATTTGCCGAGGTAGCTTTGGCTGATGTTAACGCATTAAAAATCGTAGATTTCCCAACATTTGGCAATCCAACGATACCGCAGTTTAAACCCATATTGCAGATATTCTCCTGTTTTTTAGTAAAATACTATAAAATTTATTATTCAACTCGCTACAGAAAAGGAAGTACTATGAGAGGAATTATTTTATTAGATTTGGTAGCGGTGGAGGGAATCGAACCCCCGACGCGCGGCTTATGAGTCCGCTGCTCTACCATCTGAGCTACACCGCCACTAGTCCTACTTGCCTCAGAAATGATGATTTTCGGAAGATACTTACAATAACTTTAACTTTGTAGCCTTAGTTAACGAATAAAGAATAACACCTCTGGCAAAAATTTTCAAGAAATATTCCTGTATTTCTCATAAACAAACATTTTCGTAATTTACCTTACTAAGCTCAAAATTTAAAAGGATGCTTTTTAAGATAATTTCATTAATTTTGGCTTGACAATAATTTTATAAGATGGTACCATTCTGACATAGCGTTTCTTTAATGTGGTTGATGATGAATGTCCAGCCTAAAGTTAGTATAAGTTAAAGCTAACCTTTCCTTTGCATATGTTTATTCTGGTATTTTTCAAGATCGTGAATTAACAATTCAGAATCTCAATTGTGCTTAGTTTTCCACATTTTAAAGAAATAAATTATAAATAAATTTTTAAGGTGCATCACCTCTATTAGTCTTGCCAGCAATTGCATGTCTTATTCGGAATGATTCCAGAACAAATTAAAAGCCGTTATCTTAATCCAGATGCCAGAGCGATTCTTTATCATAGATGGACATTCACATTGCTATCAAGCTTATTATGCTATTACGGCAAAGCTTACAACTCCTGATAGAAAACCGGTAAATGCAGTATATGGATTCACCAGGATACTACAAAAGTTACTTAGGGAGCATCGCCCTGAATATATAGTTGCGGTCTTTGATACAAAGTGGATTACTCACAGACACATGAGTTATCGTGAGTATAAAGCAAACCGTAAACCGACACCCGATGAATTACAGATACAAATTCCTTTAATTTATCAGATAATCAGAGCATATCATATACCTATTTACGCTGCTAAAGGATATGAGGCGGATGATATAATTAGCTCTCTTGTACAAAAGCTGTCCGATAAACCTGTCGAAATTGTTATAGTAACTTCAGATAAAGACATGGAACAATTATTAAGCCCACAGGTAAGAATATTTAATATAAAAAAAACATAATGATTGACCAGGAGGTTCTCCTTAAAGAAAAAGGTATACGTCCAGATCAGGTAGTGGATGTTCTGGCTCTTTCAGGAGATGTAGTAGATAATGTACCTGGAGTGCCCGGTATTGGCAACAAAACAGCATTAGAACTTATCCAAAAATGGGGATCCTTAGAATCTATCCTTGCCAATGTCGACCATATATCCGGAAAGAAGAGGCAAGAGAATTTAAGATTATTTACAGACCAAGCCAGGCTTTCTCAAAATCTTATCAGACTTCATAGTAATATCCCTCTTCAAATCAATATGGATACTTGTAAGTTTCATAACATTGAAAATACAAAACTAAAAAAATTGTTTATGAAGTTTGGATTTAATTCACTTCTGACGGATATGGTTGCAACGGCAAAAACCGAGGAAACACACTACAAACTCATAAATACCCCTGAAAGGTTTGATGAATTTTTTGATCAATTGATAAAACAAAGGATATTTGCTGTAGATTTGGAGACAACCAATATCAATCCTCTTAAAGCGCACATCGTAGGTATTTCATTCTCCTGGCAGCCAAAAGAGGCATATTATATACCTTTCATGGGGCCAGAAGGAATTGAATGTTTGAATCCTGGTACTGTACTTCCCAAAATCCGAACCATTTTAGAAGATGAAAACATTAAGAAAGTCGGACAAAATATTAAATATGATCTCCTGGTACTCAAAAATAATACTATTCTATTGCAGGGAATAGTATTCGACTCCATGATTGCCTCATACCTTCTTAATCCTATTAAAAGAAATCACAATCTGGATGATATCGCATTGGAATATTTATCTTATAAGACAATAAGCATCTCGGAATTAATTGGTCTTGGGAAAGAACAAATTACTATGGACCAGGTAGATATTAATAAGGTCTGCCAATATGCCTGTCAGGATGCTGATGTTACATTCCGGCTGGCTAACCTCATGGAACCTCTTCTCAAAAAACAAGGGTTATGGCATTTATTCCAAATGGTAGAAATTCCTTTAATTTACGCTTTAGCCAATATGGAATGGAACGGGATATGTGTAGATGCTGCTATCTTACACAAGATGTCTGATAGTTTAACTACGAGGTTACAGCAATTCGAAAAAGAAATTTATACTTCTGCCAATCAGGAGTTCAATATTGGATCTCCCAAACAATTGAGTGAAATTCTCTTTGAGAAGCTTGAATTACCACAATTAAGGCGTACAAAGACTGGTTTATCAACTGACGCAAATGTACTTACCACGCTTGCCTGGCATCATCCATTACCTAAATTAGTGCTGGAATACAGGCAACTTATAAAGCTAAAGAATACCTATGTTGACGCCTTGCCAAATATGATACATGAAACTACCGGTCGAGTACATACAACATTTAATCAAACGGTAACAGCTACCGGACGACTGAGTAGTAGTGAACCGAATCTTCAAAATATTCCAATTCGGGCAGATATTGGAAGGCAGATTCGAAGTGCTTTTATCCCTTGCGAAAAGGACAGTGTATTTTTATCCGCTGATTATTCACAAATTGAATTACGTATACTCGCACACTTTTCTGATGATACAGCGTTGGTGACAGCATTCCAGCAGGATAAGGATATCCATGTATCTGTTGCATCAGCCATTTGTGGTATCCCGATAGAACAAGTAACATCGGAAATGAGAAGAAATGCGAAGGCAATTAATTTTGGAATTATTTATGGACTCAATGAGTATGGGCTTTCCAGAGATACAGGGTTATCCTTAAAAGATGCTCATGATTTTATTAACGCCTATTTTAGTCTGTATCACGGTGTCAAGCGGTTTAAAGATACGGTCTTAGAAAAAGCAAGGAGTTGCGGATACGTAAAAACACTCTTTAACAGAAAACGATCTATACCTGACCTCAATTCTGAAAATAAAAAACGAAGGAACCTTGCAGAGCGCATTGCTGTTAATACGATCATCCAGGGCTCTGCAGCCGATCTCATAAAAGTTGCTATGAATAAAATTCACACCAAATTAATACGCGGTGGATATGAAGCAAAGATGCTACTTCAAATACATGATGAACTACTCTTCGAGGTAAAAGAGAATGCCTTAACATTAACACGTTCCATGATCCAGGAGGAAATGAGTAATGCGGTTACGTTGAACGTTCCGATCAAGGTAAACATAAAAACCGGAAAAAACTGGATGGAAGCAGAATGAACCTCAGGCCTAAGATCATTGGCATAACCGGTGGCATATCAAGTGGGAAGAGCACAATAGGCCGTATGCTTGCCTCATTAGGAGCTGAATACATAGACGCTGATGAGATATGCCATAGACTAATCCTTATCAAAGAATTCAAAAATAAGATTACAGAAAGATTTGGGAATAGCATTCAGGATACCTACGGGAAGATTGATCGCGCACGCCTTGCAGAAGTGGTATTTCAAGATAAGACATGCTTAGATGCTCTCTGCGGCATCTTACATCCGGCTGTTATTGATCAGATAAAATTGAGAATTGATGAAATAGAAAAGCGGGGAAGGCGAAAGGCTATCATAATCGATGCGGCATTATTAGAAGAATCGGATCTTTCCCTGGTATGTGATTTCGTTATCTTTATAAATACTGGCAAAAACCATAGATTGGAACGAAGTCAAACCAGCCGGCGTTGGCCTCGGGAAGAATTAGAAAAAAGGGAACGATTCCAAATGGATTTGGAGGATAAGAAAAAAAAGGCAGACTACATCATTGATAATAATTCAACCATTGATAACACTTTTAGGCAAGTGAAAGAATTTTGGCAACGTTATATAGAAGAAATTTAATTGAAAAGTTAAGGAGGGAAAGTTGTATGGCAGTAGCAAACGGTAAAAAAGAATCTGTCATTGTAGATCAAGAAACCAATGAAAAATATGAAGAAATTAAACGTGGTGAAATGCATATTACAGAACTACAAAAGATGACTATTAAGGAATTACAAGAAACAGCAAGGAAAGAAGGCATTAAAGAGTATACAGGGATGAAGAAACAAGACCTGATCTTTAAGATTCTCAAAGAAAGGGTTAATCAGAATGGACTCATGTATGGTGAAGGCGTTGTGGAGGTGCTTCCGGAAGGATTTGGATTTTTGAGATCACCTGATTACAACTATCTGCCCTGCCCGGATGATATCTATATCTCCCCATCGCAGATCCGCAGATTTGGTATACGAACAGGCGCTATAGTATCTGGCCAGATCAGGCCCCCGAAGGACACAGAACGGTATTTTGCCCTACTTCGGGTAGAAGCCATCAATTTTGAAAACCCGGAGATTATGGGAGAAAAGATTATTTTTGACGATCTGACTCCTTTACACCCAACAGAAAGACTTTTTCTTGAAAAAGAGTCTTCAGAGCTTGAAACAAGGATTATGGATCTGGTTACCCCTATTGGAAAAGGACAAAGAGGTCTCATTGTTGCGCCACCTCGCACTGGTAAAACAGTATTGTTACAGAAAATTGCCAATAGTGTTAGGAAGAACCATCCAGAGGTTTATTTAATTATTCTTTTAATTGATGAAAGACCAGAAGAAGTAACAGATATGGATCGGTCTGTTGATGCGGAAGTCATTGGTTCTACCTTTGATGAACCTGCAAGCCGGCATATCCAGGTAGCTGAAATGGTAATTGAAAAGGCAAAACGAATGGTGGAATATGGCAAAGACGTTGTCGTTTTACTCGATTCCATTACTCGTCTGGCAAGGGCATACAACACTGAGGTTCCCCATAGTGGAAAAATTCTTTCTGGTGGTGTGGATGCCAGTGCACTCCAAAAACCTAAGAGGTTTTTTGGTGCGGCAAGAAACATTGAAGAAGGTGGCAGTCTCACCATCGTTGCAACAGCATTGGTCGATACGGGAAGCAGAATGGATGAAGTTATTTTTGAAGAGTTTAAAGGCACAGGCAACATGGAACTGCATTTGGACAGGAAGTTAGCGGATCGCAGATTATTCCCTGCTATTGATATAACACGGTCTGGAACTCGAAAAGAAGAATTGGTTGTAAATACCGAAGAGCTAAAACGCATGTGGGTACTCCGAAAAGTATTGAATGAGATGAATCCTACAGAAGCAATGGAACTACTCAAGAATAGATTGGCAAAGACAAAAACCAACGCTGAATTTCTGATAACCATGAATATTACATAATTATCTCTGTACTATTCCATTCATATTTCTGATTGTATGCAGGATCATGTTAATGGTGGAACAGGTTAAGGAGTTCTTTTGTAGTTACGATATCAGATTAGGTATCACCTTGTACTACTCCAAAGATATAGATAACTTACGTAGAAATACTCATGGTCATTATGGAAAAACAGAGTCGATGTAATGCAAGGCTTTAGCCATGCCAGGCAACCCTAAAGGGTTGCTCTACGGAACGGAATTGAAATTCCTCAACAGTAAACTTAGGATATACTATAATTCTCATAAAGCTATCTATAATATAACTAAGATCACGGAAGATAGTTAATACTTAACTGATAAAGTAAATGTTTACGGATTGTAACGATATTTCTCACTACCACCTATCATTCTCAAATAAAGTAATGATACCTTATTTTGAGCACATATCTGTAAGAGAGATATGAAAACCCAAGCTGTTTCTTCGGAAGTTTGCTAAAAGCTGTTGGAGGAATTTTTTATTTCTTATTCGATTTTCATATATCAAACTAGAATATCTCAGATATTTTACCAGGTCGACCAATATAGTATACTTGGGCGTAATTAACACCAAATTCTCGCAACATCTGCATCGTATTCCTACAGTCTACACCCTCGGCTACAGTCTGTATTCCCAGCCCACACGCTACCTCTACCATTGCTTTAACCAGGTGTTGGCTCGCTGAATTGTATGGTAAGTCAAAGATAAAACTACTATCAATTTTCAAATAGTCGATAGGAAAATGTTTGAGGTGACTGAATGAAGAAAATCCTGTACCAAAATCATCAAGGGCAAACCGGCAACCTATGGCTTTCAGTGATTTAATAAAATACTGTGCCTTTACCATATTTTCAATAATAGCAGTTTCTGTAATTTCAAACACAAGGCATCTTGGATTAATATTTGTTTTCGCTAGCTCCTGCTTGATCAGGAACAGTAATTCTGAGTCACTAAATGACTTGCTGGAGAGATTGAAATGAATAAGTAACCCTCTCTTAGCAAATTGATATTCTGTAATGAGATGGATGCCGTTGCGTATTACCCATCGGTCAATTTCACGGATTAGACCAAAGCGCTCTGCAATAGTAAGAAAATTAATAGGAGTAATAAGTTCCCCTTTTTCATCCACCATACGAAGCAATGCCTCATAGCCACTGATCATGCTATGCCTTATACTCAGTATGGGCTGTAGATGTAATACAAATTGATTATTCTTTATGGCATCTCGAATACGTCTTTCCCAAATGAGGCGCGTCTCGAATTGTATTTTATGTGCAGGCGAAAAAATACAAGCACGGTTACGTCCTTCCTCCTTTGCACTGTACATAGCTAAATCAGCATAGGTAAGTAATGTTTCCACTTCGTTCCCATGTTCAGGAAACAGAACGATACCAATACTAACAGAAATGCCAAGGGGTTGTATCTCATTTGTAAGAATATTGTCTCTCATCAATCCCATAATCTTTCTTGAGACTGACCTTGCTTTACCTTCATCTGCATACGGTATGATAATAGCGAACTCATCACCGCCCAGTCTGGCAAGTATATCGGTCTCACGCATCTGTTCTCTCAGTAAATTGGCAAACTTTATCAGCAATTCATCCCCTACTTGATGACCGAAGGTATCATTGATGTGCTTGAAGTTATCCAAGTCGAGAAAGAACAATGCCCCATGAGTACCATACCTCTGGGCATGTGCAACCCAACGCTCTAATTCCTTATGGAAGCGGCGACGATTAAATAAATTGGTAAGTGGATCTTTATCAACGAGATACATAAGGTGTGTCTCACAATGTTTACGTACTGTAATTTCTTCCATAATTACAAGAAAATTGATAATATCCTTTTCAGAATTCCTGATAGGTGAAATGCATACATCTGTCCAATAAGGGTCACCATCCTTTTTCATGTTGTGAAATTCTCCCTGCCATACACAACCAGAAGTCACCGTATCCCATAAACATTTGTATTCTTCGTGTGTTACCCCACCTGATTTTAAGATACAGAGATTTTGACCGACGATTTCTTCAGATGTATAGCCTGTTATTTGGGTGAATTTGGGATTAATATATTCGATCGTACCTCTTGTATCAGTGATTGCAATCGAATTTGGACTTAGTTCTACGACTTGAGATAACTTGCAAAGTTGTTCTTCTGCACGCTTTATCCTGGTAATATCCTCAATAGCTAGCAAAACCATTTCCACTTGTTTATCCTTTTTATAAATTTTGCAAGCATTGAACAACATCATTTTATATCCAATATTTGGGAAATTATGCTCTATCATGAAGTCCCGAAACTGCGTATCCTTAAGGAGTAGTTCTTCAAGCAACATCCGCAAACGCGGTATATTCCACTGACCATTTCCAAGCTCATATATATGCTTGTTCTCAGTTTCCTCTTTTGTGGTATTGAACATTCGGTAGAAAGATTGATTTGCCATCGTCACTTGCAGTTTTCCATCAAGGATTACAAAGGGTCCACGTACCATCTCCACTATAGCGTATACATAATTACCGGTATCTTTGGGATAATCTATGGTGTGTTTTGTATCAAATTTCATGTAATCCGTAGAAAAATACGTCTCCTTATCATCGCTCTCTTTGTAAATGTTCAGAAAGGCCAGAAAATAGCTATATGGCTAAAATGATGTTATTTTCTCTGATAAATGGAAAGCATAATAACACCCTTATTTATCTATGTCAATTAATATCTCTATACAGGGATACCCTAAGAACCTTACAGAATTATTTTTTTATTTTTCCTGTAAGATAAATCATGAGAATGGAAATATCCGCAGGGGAGACACCCGAAATACGAAAGGCTTGCCCTAGTGAAATAGGTCTAATTTGGGATAGTTTTTGACGTGCTTCTTTTCTTAGTTCAGAAATGTTGTGATAATCAAGACAAGATGGAATCTTATAGTCTTCCATTCTCTTGAACTTTTCTATTTGGGTTTGCTGACGTTCTATATACCCTTTGTACTTTACCTCAATTTCTATTTGTTCTTTTACTTCCTTTGAAATCTGTGTTTCATTCAACGATGTATCTAGTGTAAGTATATCTTCAAAAGCCCGGTCTGGACGACTCAATATCTTTGCTAAAGTATCAGGTCCTACCATTTTTTTATCCATATACGTTAGCATCTCTGTAATGGCTCGTTCTTTTTCCTGTAATGTATGCCACTGTTTCTCAGAAATAAGCCCGTATTGATGCCCGTATTTCATTAGCCTTCTATCAGCATTGTCCTGTCGCAGAAGAAGCCGATATTCGGCACGAGAGGTGAACATTCGATAAGGTTCCTGGGTGCCTTTTGTAACAAGATCGTCGATTAGTACACCAATATATGCTTCAGAACGGCTCAAGATAAAAGGCTCTTCCTCCTGTATCCTGAGTACGGCATTGATACCTGCCATAATTCCCTGGGCAGCAGCCTCCTCATAACCAGAAGTTCCATTAATTTGGCCTGCATGGAAAAGGTTTTCTATAAGCTTGGTCTCTAAAGACGGCCGGAGTTGGACAGGCGGTACAAAATCGTATTCAATGGCATAGCCATACCGTACAATCTCAGCAGATTCCAAACCAGCAATAGAGTGAACGATTGCTTCCTGAACATCGTGAGGCATGCTGGTAGATATCCCATTACAATAAACCTCAAATGTATTCAGTCCTTCTGGCTCCAGAAATACCTGATGCTGCTCTTTTCCTGAGAAACGAACGACTTTATCTTCTAAGGACGGACAGTATCTCGGTCCCATAGATTGAATCTGCCCTGTATAGAGTGGTGCACGATCCAGATTCGATAGAACAATTTCATGTGTGTGAGAATTTGTATAGGTAAGATAACAAGGGACTTGAGGGCGAACAAGCTTTTCCGTTGAGAATGAAAAAGGTTGAGGATTTTCATCTCCATCCTGTGGTACAAGTGTCTTATAATCGATAGTACGACCATTGAGACGCGGAGAGGTACCCGTCTTGAGGCGCCCGACTTCGAAGCCCACTTCTCGTAAGGAGTCCGATAATTTTTCAGACGATAATTCTCCATTCCTTCCGCCAGAGGTAGAAAACTCACCGATATGGATAAGACCTTTTAAAAACGTACCGGTGGTAAGGATAACTGCTTTTGCGCTATACTTTATGCCACTTTGACCAATGAGTCCTTTTATTTTTTTATTATCAACAATAAGATCATCAATAATCTCTTGTCTCAAAAAAAGATTGTTTTGGTTCTCCAATCTTTTTTTCATGAATAATTGGTAGTCTCTCTTATCGGCTTGGGCACGTGGAGAATGAACGGCAGGACCTTTCTTAGTATTGAGCATACGAAATTGGATACCTGTCTCATCAATAATCTTAGCCATCTCTCCGCCAAGGGCATCGACCTCCCTGACCAACTGGCCTTTTGCAAGTCCACCGATAGCAGGGTTACACGACATTTGTGCAATCGTATCGAGATTTATCGTAAACAATGCGGTACTCATACCCATGCGCGCAGATGCGAGGGCAGCTTCACAGCCTGCATGTCCTGCGCCAACAACAATTACATCAAAATCTGTGTGCATAGAGTAGAACTACTTCGCATGCTCAATAAATCGTGTCTCTCGAATAACGGTAACGATAACTTCTCCCGGATATTCCAATTGTTCTTCAATTTCTTTGGCAATATCGTAACATATCTTAGCAGCAACTTTATCATTTACCTTTTCAGGGCACACCATTACCCGTATTTCTCTTCCTGCTTGAATGGCATAAGCGCCCTCGACACCACCAAAAGAAGTAGCAATATTCTCAAGTTTTTCGAGCCGTTTAATGTATTTTTCAAGGGTTTCTCTCCTTGCGCCTGGCCTTCCCGCTGAAATAGCATCTGCTGCGCTCACCAATACCGTATACACAGACTCAATTTGTGCCTCCTCGTGATGTCCGGCAATTGCATTAACAACTTCAGGCCTCTCATCATAGCGTTTCGCCAGGTCTGCACCTGCAACCGCATGGGTACCTTCCATTTCAGGCCCGATGGCCTTACCAATATCATGGAAAAGACCACATCTTTTTGCTAGTGAGACATCTAATTTTAATTCGCCTGCAATAATGCCCATAAGGTTACTAACCTCAATTGAATGCTGTAACTGATTTTGCCCATAGCTAGTTCTGTACTTAAGCCTGCCAAGGAGTTTTATCAATTCCGGATTAACATTATGAATACCTAACTCAAAGCAAGTTTGTTTTCCAGTTTCCTGAATAATTTGTTCGATTTCTTTTTCTGTTTCCTTAACAACTTCTTCAATATGTGCTGGATGGATTCTTCCATCCAGAATCAATTTTTCCATCGATTGTCTTGCTATTTCCCGGCGAACACTATCGAACCCGGAAAGCACAATAACGCCTGGAGTATCATCTACAATAACATCAATCCCTGTCGCCTTCTCAAAGGCACGGATATTCCTTCCCTCTCGTCCAATAATACGTCCTTTCATCTCATTATTCGGAAGTTCAATCGCACTTACAATATTTTCAGCCGTATGGGTTGCAGCGCAACGTTGAATTGCAGTACTAATTAGTGATATGGCGGTTTGTTCAGCATTTTCTTTTGTTTCTGATATTTTCTTTGAAATTAATTCAGAACATTTGATATCGAGCTCTTTTTCTAACCGGCTTAGGAGGAGTTTTTCAGCATCTTCTTTGGATAAATTAGAGATTTTAAGAAGCGCTTTATTCTCTTCTTCTATAGCATTTTCAAGTTCTAACCTTTTTTCATCTAACTTTTTTTCTTTCAGAGCAAAATTGGCAGAAAGCGTGTCAATATACCTCTCTTTTTTTGTTAATAATTCCATTTTGCGTTCCAGATTATCTTCTCTTTTACTTAGCCTTTTTTCTTGTTGCCTTAACTCCATCTTGGTCTCTTGTGTTTCTTTTTCAAAAGCCTCCCTGCGTTGATATAGCTCGGCTTTTACTGCCAATTCGGCTTCCTTCCTGATCTTTTCAGCTTCCCGCTGTGATTCAAGAATAAGCTCTTTTATTCTCTTTTCACTGGCTGATTGCTTCTTTTTGGATACAATAATACAGATAAAATATCCAACAATAATACATATGGGAAGAAGGAGGTACACCAGTAATTGGAATATTTGCATCTTATTTATGAGCCGATTACAGACTCATCCTCCAGAAATAATAGTAGAAAAATACTCGTAGTGACATACAATAATGAAAAACAAAGAATGAGAAAATGAAATTAGATGAAACTTTTGGAAGAAATGTAACCTAAGCGAAATGATTGATTTGAAAGGAATAGAAACGAATAACAGGATCTTCAGCAAATGCTTTTTAAAAAGTGAGTGTTATATTGGAACACAATATCACAATTATAAATGATATAGCAATATAAGTGAAACAAGATAATGTATTTATAGCTATACCAACTGTTCACTTTATTTCTTGGATTAATTGGATTACCCAAATCGCATATATTAAGCATTTTTTCTTTCAGATCCATAAGGGCCGTCTTATATAACCATCACCAAACTAAAACAGCACATTTAAAAACTAAAAAATAACGTTTCCTAACTAAGGTGATATACTAATCGTTGATACGCCATTTTTTTATTCATTTCTACAACTTTTTAACTAATATTTAATATCTGAGTAACATTTTCTTAGGTCAAATTTCTTATTTTTTACTTAATTTAACACTAAATGCGTATAATAAATCGTAAATATTAACAAAACTATAATAATGTTAACCTCAAGATTCAATCTATTTAAAAATATCTTACTATAATTTACTTCCAAAAGTATAAGATATAATTATGCAACATTCATTAAGGATCAAATTTTAAACTATATTTTTAATCAAGTCAAGCGATTTTATATCCGTATTATTAAAAGAGTTAAGAAATTAAAATTTGTAAATAACAGTCTCTTTTTTGTTATTTTATTTATTGCGTTGATGCTTGACAACCAAATTATCGTTAAGTATAATTCATTTTCTTAACCTATAATCTATAAAAAATCCTTTAAGAAAATTTAGGTATGTTTTACAGAAATATTGCTTTGATAATTAAGGAGAACTGATTATGAGAGTTGAAGTAGAATTACCCGAAGTGGAAGGGGATAACGGAGATGAAGCAACTGTTTCTTTTTGGTATGTAGAAGAGGACGAGGAAGTTGAAGAGGGAGAAGACCTCGTTGAAATGATTACAGAAAAAACAACTTTCAATGTTACAGCCCCAGTATCTGGAAGACTGGTTGAAGTACTTTCCCAGGAAGGGGATGTCGTAAAAGTAGGTGATATTATGGCTATACTTGAAACAGAGGAAGAAGAGGAGGAGGAGGAGGAGGAGGAGGAGGAGGAGGAAGATGATGATGAAGATGATGAAGATTGTGATTATGAAGAGGAAGAAGATTAGTTTTCTACTAAATAGCAATATACCATCTCTTATTTCACTTATCAATTTATAAGACTTTTGCCTTCAAACAAATTTGCTCATGTCCTTTAAAACCATATCTTGTCAAAACCGCATTGTAGAGTTATTTCAAAATGCTATCATAAAGAACCGCCTTGCACACGCTTATATTTTTGTAGGTCAGGAAGGTATTGGTAAAACACTATTTTCTAAAGAATTGGCGAAGGCGATTTTTTGCCAAAATTCGCGTGGAGATGCATGTGATACCTGCAGTTACTGCCAAAGAATCTCTAAGGATAATTTTTCAGATTTATTTCTGATACTTCCTGAAAAAAACAGTAGGGTAATTAAAATAGAACAGTTAAAACATCTTCAGGATATCTTGAACGTTAAACCTTTAGAATCGAAATATAAAATAGTAATTATCCAATCAGCCGATAAGATGAATGAAGAGGCATCCAATTGTTTATTAAAAACCTTAGAGGAACCTCCAGCATATGCTATTATCATGTTAATCGTAACATCTTTAGAATCTGTTAAAGAAACAATTCGTTCAAGATGCCAAATAATGAGATTCTCTCCTTTATCGGTAATTGCTGTAAAAGAAATCCTTATAAATAGTTTTCAATTAGATAACAGGCAGGCAGAACGATTAGCTTACTTATCCAATGGTAGCATAGAGAGAGCCATGTTACTCTCTCGTACGAATGCCATTGAGAAGAGGAATTGGTTTATTGACAAGGTTTTGAGATTAGAAATTGATGATAATCTAGCCTTTTCAAAAGAACTATTCAACGAATGGCATATTCAGGATTTAGATACATTAGAAGAGAAGCGATCGTACATAAAAGAGCTTATTCTCTTATTTCTTCTCTACTATCGTGATTTACTTATTTGTAAGTTAGATAATTCCGAATTACCTGTTTACTATATCGATAGGAGAGATGAGTTACTATGCAAAAGCAGATTCTTATCGGAAGATGCATTATTCAGCATTGTTAAGGTAATTAAGGCATCGCTTGAATATCTTGATTACAATGCCAACATTGCTTTATTAGTTGAAAATATGATAACAAAAATACTTCAGATCCAATTCGGCAACAGAATGAGCGTATAACAAACCCCGATAAATATTCTTTTACTAACTATTGAAGTGCTGTAATACACCTTCCACAGAGTGTAGGATGCTCCTTGCTTAATCCCACAGTTTCTCTAAAGTTCCAACACCTTTCACACTTCTTATATTGTGATACATTACATTCTATCCAAAGACCATTCGTTAATTCTCCTTTCACTGCTTTTGATGAAATATTCCTATCTAATTTTACCTCAGATACAATAAATACTATAGGAAGTTCATCCTCGTAGTTTTTGAGAAATTGCCAAAGATCTTCATTCTCCGGATAAAGATTGACAGATGCTTCCAGTGAGTTGCCTATCAACTTGGCGGAACGCATCTTTTCAAGCTCCTTTGCCACATCACTTCTTATATTGATCAGCTTTTCCCATTTCTCATGTAAAGAGTTATCTATCCATTCAGGAATATAGTTAGGAAATGTTGCTAAATGAATACTCCATACGTCTTCGTCTTTATGGATGATAGCAGACCATGCCTCCTCAGCCGTATGGACAATAATCGGTGCAGACAATTTTACTAAATTCGGAAGAATATAGTATATTACCGTCTGTGCAGCACGCCGCTCTTTTGAATTTTGCGCGAAGGTATATAACCGATCTTTCAAGATATCCAAATACAAAGCGCTCATTTCCACAGTACAAAAATTGTAGATATTATGAAAAACCCGGTGAAATTGGAAGGACTCGTAAGCTGATGTGACGTCCTTAATTAACTCTTGTGTTTTATGAAGCGCCCAGCGGTCTATCTCTAATAATTCTTCGTAGGATATGGTATTTACCTTAGGATCAAAATCGTAGAGATTACTCAGTAAATATCTGAATGTATTGCGAATGCGTCTATAAGCATCTGAGCATCTAACAATTAAATTATGGGAAACATTCATATCATTCTGGTAATCCATAGAGGAAGTCCACAATCTAAGAATATCTGCACCAAATTCCTTTAAAGTATCTTCAACTGATATGAAGTTTCCGAGAGATTTAGACATCTTTTCGCCTTTTTCATCTACAACAAACCCATGGGTTAATACAGATTTGAAGGGAGCTTTATCCCATGCCCCAACAGATAGAAGTAATGAGAGTTGAAACCATCCCCGATATTGATCTGTCCCTTCAAGGTATAGATCGGCTGGATATGCTAAGTCACTACGTTTCTGTAAAACAGAGCAGTGACTTGAGCCTGATTCAAACCAGACATCAAAGATATCCATTTCCTTCTCAAACCGAATCCCTGCACATTGAGAGCATTTAGTATCTGGCGGCAAAAAATAGGATACATCTTTATAAAACCATATATCAGCCCCTTCAGCTTCAAATTTATCTTTCACAGAATGTATTGTATCGGTATTTATCAACTCCTGACCACAATCAATACAGTAGAAGGCAGGAATTGGCACACCCCACGACCTCTGTCGGGAGATACACCAATCTGGACGCTCTGATATCATCTTTGCCATTCTGCTCTCACCCCAGGAAGGTATCCATTGAGACTGCTTTATCTCTTCTAATATCCTCTGACGCAAGTTATTATGATCGAGATTTACAAACCATTGCTCTGTTGCTCTAAAAATAACTGGATCTTTACAGCGCCAGCAGTGAGGATAAGAATGAGCAAAATCTGTTTTGTAAAACAATACCCCTGTATCATCTAGTTTTTTTATTATAGAGCTATTTCCCTCTTTAATATTTTGTCCGGCAAATTCGCCTGCTTCATCGGTAAATATACCGACCGCATTAACGGGACTTAGTGGAGGGAGCTGATATTTAATACCCGTAAGATAATCCTCTTGACCATGCCCGGGCGCTATATGAACACACCCTGTGCCATCTGATAAGGTTACATAACTTGCTAACACAATTGAACCCACTCTTTTCAGAAAAGGATGTTGGTATTTTATACCCTCCAATACCCCCCCTGTACCTTACCAAGATATTCGTAACCCTGAATACCTAAGAGAGACATAACAAATTCTACCCTCTTATCAGCGAGGATAGAAACTTCCTTCTTTTGTGTTCTTGGATTCATATAGCGAATAGCAGCATATTCGTATTCTGAATGAACCGCAACAGCAAGGTTCGCAGGAAGTGTCCACGGTGTTGTTGTCCATATCATAACGTACAAAGCATCGCTATCAATGCCTTTCAATAGATTATTCACACCATTATCAATAATTCTAAAGTTTACATAGATCGAGGGGCTCGTCTCATTACGATATTCAAGTTCTGCTTCTGCAAGAGCTGTTTGACATCGGGTACACCAGTGGATAGGCTTTTGGCTTCTGTAGATACACCCTCTTTCTACCAGTTTTTTAAAAACTTCAATAACGCCAGCCTCATATTGAGGATTGAATGTTAAATAGGGATGTTCCCAGTCTCCCATTACTCCTAGGGCCTTAAACTGTTCCTTTTGGAGTTTTACAAATTTCTCCGCATATTTTTTACATTTTTTCCTTATTTCTGGTTTCGTTAAGTTTTTAATTTCTGCCCCAACCTCTTGCATTACACGATGTTCAATAGGCAGCCCATGGCAATCCCAACCAGGAACATACGGTGCATCATAACCTCTCATGGTATAAAAGCGGACAATAAAATCCTTTAATATCTTATTTAAACCGGTACCGATGTGTAATTCACCCGTAGGATAAGGAGGCCCGTCGTGCAGTATATATTTCTCCTTGCCTTCGCGTATCTTGCGTACCTCTTTATAGAGTTGCTCTTTTTCCCATTTCTTTTGAATTTCAGGCTCTTTTTCGAGGAGATTTGCCTTCATGGGGAATTTTGTGACAGGCAGATTCAGTGTTTTTTTATAATCCATTGAGATGGGTGATTTCCTTAAGATTGATGATTTAACAAGGATTCTAAATCTTCAGGGGTTAATCCCTCAATCATTAATCTCTTGTCTCGGGAGGATTCTCCTGAAATAATATGTATGGAAGATTCATGAATATGGAATGTATCTGCTAACAATTCAATTACAGCTTTATTTGCTTTACCCTTTTCAGCTATAGCGGTGACAGCTAACTTTAAACGTCCTCCGTATTCACCAATAATACGATTTTTACTTGATCTGGGTTGAGTACGAATAGACAGGATAACACCAGAATTTGTTGGAGTGATATCAAGCATGCGAGTAAACTATTGAGAAATCGTTAAATTCACCCAAATATTTTTCTTTTTCCACATCTATACTGGTAACTAAAGCGCCAGGAGGTCCTTTTTTACACCAATTCACAACACTATCGACTGCTTCTTTTTCACCTTCAAAAACGGCCTCAACACTGCCATCAATGCAATTCTTTATCCATCCCTTAACACCGAAAAGACGAGCCATATCTTTTGCAGAAGCCCGAAAAAACACACCTTGAACCTTACCATGAATAGAAACATGTTCTCTTGTCATCGGCATGTTTATCCCCTCTCAATAATACTCTTGGGATATTATTATGCATACAGATAAATTAAATGCAAACAACTGGTATAATTTCTGGAACCTGTATTTATCTCAAGAGACTATTTAGACCCGTAAACGTGAGCACTGTCTTCTGCAGAAGGTAAATAGTTCATACCAACAAAGGTAAAGTTTACTATTCCAAAAGAAATAAGCAACCAAATCGCTAGCATAACAGCTGCCTTTGATTTATTAATATTCATCTTTGGTAAAACGAGGGGAGTATGTAAATATACTAAATATGCAAGCCACGTAATTAAAGACCAGGTCTCTTTTGGATCCCACGACCAATAATCACCCCATGCCTTTTTTGCCCAAACAGCGCCAGTAACCAGACCCAAAGTAAGGAAAGGAAATCCAAAGGCAACGATTTTATAACTTAACTTATCAAAATTTCGAGGTAATATTTCCTTTTCTTCCTCACGAGAACTCCCGTGTGTTTTTTTGACAAAAGGCTTGGCTACTAAAAATATAATACTTGTCACAAAGGAAATACCAAAGGCAGCATACCCAAGCATATAGGTAACAACATGCACTAACATCCAATTGCTTTTCAATGCCGGCATAATGGGTCTTATAGTATCATCTTGAAGCGTTGCATAGAGCAATATCAACATTGACAAAACAGATGCTAATGCTCCCACGATTCTAAAGTTATAGACAAATTCAAATATAATATATACGAAGGTTGTGCAACATGCATAAAAGATTAACGACTCATACAGATTAGAAAAAGGCGGATGACCAGCTTCTATTGAACGTTTTGTTACCATTGCCAGATTCAAACAAAATGCTAAAATAAATAATCCAAGGGACGCCCATCTTATACCAGCAGACGGCCAGATTTCTCTTGCTATATAAGCAATAGACGCTACTACATATACAATCAAAGTAATATTAATTAAGCTCATCTTATTCCTCCATCTCTTTCTTTGTTTTTTTCCGTAGAAATGGCTTTACGTAAAATATAAATATAACGCCAAAGCACAGCGCCCCAAAACCCGAGTACACCACAGGAATACCGGGATCTTTAACAATTTGTAAACCAGAAAAATTCCCAGCTTCCGGATCGTAACTTGACTGATAAATAACATACCCTTTATATTTCAAAGGATCATTTACCCTGATAGTCTTCTCCGCAACCGTTTGACCATTATCCACAATTCGCAACTTACTGGTAAAATGCTTGATCGAATCACCGGTTGATTCGTAAACGAGAGCAAGATTATTATCAGTATACCATGTGGCATACTGATTATTGGAGAACAACCAATCATCAGCTTTTCCACTTGGCCCTTCCACCTCAACAAAAATAGCCGGTACCCCTATCTCATCTGATTTTTTTACAACTTCTTGTTTGAAGTCAAATGCTGGAAAATAATCAGATACCATGATTTGGCTACCTACACCAGAAATCGTATACTTTTTTCCCAGTTCCCAAGGTATGGTTTCAACAATGCGTTTATCCTTTATATAAAGCATTACCTGCTTTCCTTCTGGCGAATGCAAAAACCTTACCGTGTTTTTTGCCATATGGGTACTTTCAATCCCACTGCAGGTTAATTTTAAATTCTTATATTTCGAAGGATGCATTTTATCCCAATCGGGAAATTTTTCAAACACCCAGCGGGTTTCAGTCCCTTCGGGACCATTGATTTCTACCTGAACAGCAGGATTGTCCATTGGCTGTTCACCTACAGGGCGTCTATCCCCATAGTTAAATACATACTGTAACATCTTTGCGGAATAATTGGTTCCTTCAATCTTAAAAACTTTATTTAACTCTAAAGGATAATCCTGAGTGTGGTCTGATATGGTGACAGACAACTTCGCCTGAGAAGATCCAACAGAACTAACAGCCTTATCCAGTTCCTCCTGAGATGGCATCCAGATATATTCTACACGTAAATTTTGCTTCTTATCATCATAAGAGTTACGGGCATTTGCCAACAACCACCCCTCAGCAGCAAGATCCTCGGAACCAAATAACCTTACAAAAACAGCAGGGTTTTCTGGTTTGTCAGATGTGTTTATCGGTTCTTGTTTTAATTCTGCATCCGGAATATAATCCTTAATAGTTACTTTATAGCCTGATCCGGGAACCCGCTGCCTTTTCCCGGGTTTTACCTCTAACACTTTCTGGCGATCTTTATCCTTCACATACGATACAAGCTGGTATTTCGGCTCATTTTTCTCTAAGATAAAGTCGTCCAGGGCAATAGAAAATGGTAAATCCTTTTTAATATAATCCATTTTTCCTTGCCGATTAATCATTTGTGTAAGAAAATAATTTACTGTTTTTCCCTCATAGACATTCACACCGCCTTTTACACCTAGTTGAAATTTTACAACACCACCTATCAATATTAAGACAAGGCTTAGATGGGTGAGAATAAAACCCGTTTGTAAAAATGTATTTCTCCATCGTTTGATCGTGCAACAAATGAGATTAGCACACAGCAATATCAAAAGAAACGAAAACCAATAGGAGTAAAACACATTATTTAATTGAGTTACTCTAAAGAAAGTCGCCAATCCATATCCGTATCTTGCGGTATACTCATCCAATGTTCTCTCTTGTAAAATTACCGTTCCTAAGATACAAGCCACAACCATAACCAAAATAATCACTACAGCAAGCTTGACAGAACAAAAAAATTCCCAGATTTTACTGGAATCATCTTTTTTGTTTTGGATAACCCGACTTCTACTCATCTGCACAATATTACCGCTTATTTCTTTTTCTTGTATCCCAGGTTGATTTTTTACACTCTTCACATTAACAAAACCTATAATAGATCCATAAATAGTTAATAAAATACTATAAACAATATTTATAAATTATATCTCAATTCTCGTGTCCTCAAAGTGATGAAGTCTTTTGGACAGCGTTTGGGTTGTTTTACAACTTGGTTTGGGAATTGTGGTGAAACAGGTTAGGCGTATATAAATTTTTATATTAATACAATTTCTAAACCAACGTTTCTTGTGATAATGCAATGGTAAAGACTATCAAAAGAAATACTCCACAAACTACTATTCTTCACTTTCTTCGGTTACAGCAGGAGCTGCTTCTTCTGACTCTTCTTCAATCTCATAAGGATTCTCTGCTTCTACCTCAGACAGCGAAGTGTCTTTAGGAGGCAGGGAAGCAACGCTCGTTAATATCAAAAATTCTACCCGTCTGTTTCCTTTTTTCCCGGTAGAATTAGTATTGGGTGCTATCGGACGATTAGGACCAAACCCGGCAACATGAATCCTTTTTTCTGCGATATTCTCTGTTTTCGTTAAAAAATGAAATACACTAAGCGCTCGCGCCGCTGATAAATGATGATTAGAATCCCAGAGATGTTTTGTTTTTATAATCGGATCAGTATCTGTATGACCATCTATCCTTATGGAAATGGAAGGATTTTCATCTAGGAACCCTGCCATCTTTCCCAGCGCCTTTTCTCCATTGGATTTTATTGTGGCCATACCTGAATCAAAAAGTATCTTTTCCGGAAAAAGTATTACTGGCCCCTCTACGGTATCCCGCACAGATACACCTCCTCCGATTGACTTTGCAAGCTGCCTGAGTTTGCTCATTTCTGCTTCACTTGATTTAAGCCTATCAGAAACAGAAGAAAGCTGTTTCTCAAGGTTATCGATCTCTTCAGATTGATCTCTTATGGTAATTGCCTGTCTTCTGTTTAAATCTCTCAATTCATTCAATTCAGCGCAACCCGTCATTCCTATAAAGGCTATTAAAAGTAAAAACTTTACATATTTACCACGCTTAAACATATCTTTTCCTCCGCAGGTGAGGCAAAATAAAGTATCGATACTCTAATTGAAACAGTCAAAATTTTAATAAAGTTAAACTATAACATCTGACATAATCGTTTTCAAGCGTTTTTTCAATGAATTTTATTTTGTTATCATCGTTTTATTAGTCTGCTATTTATAGACTTTATCAGGATCAAATATCTTATTTTCTACAATCTGGATACTATCTGTTTTGGGAAAATATTCCCGATAAAAACACGTTTTATAACCAGCATGACATGCAGCTACTTGTTGTTCTACCATAAAAACAAGCGAGTTCCCTTCGCAATCAAAAAACACCCTTTTTACAACCTGAATATGACCCGAACTTTCTCCTTTAATCATGAGCCGGTTTTGAGAACGGCGAAACACATGCACCTTACTTGTTTCAATCGTTTTTGTAACCGCTTCTTTATTCATGTAGCATAACGTGAGCGCCTTTCCATCCACGATATCTACAATCACCGATGGAATAAGTCCCTTCTCATTAAAATGTAATTTTTCTAATAATTGCATAGGCATCTCCTGTTTAATCATTTTTGTTTAAAAACCCTGTCGCTTTAAGAAAAACAAAATTATTTCTTATATACGCCGATTTTATGAGATAAAGATCTGGCTGCATTTTCTGGATTATCGGCATACATAATACTTGAAATAACAGCGATCCCATCTGCCCCTTTATCCAAAACAGCTTCTACATTTCCTTCATGAATTCCGCCCAGAGCAACAACAGGTATATGTACCTTGTTTTTCAGTTTTTGAATTTCATCGGGTCCGACAGGATTTAAAAGTCCTGCCTTTGAAGGTGTGGTAAAGACAGGCCCAAAGGTAATATAATCCGCCTTATTCTCTTGAGCCTGCAGTGCCTCTTGAATAGTATGGGTCGATACACCTATCAATTTTTCAAAACCAAACAATTTCCTTACTATATTATAGGGCAAGGATTGCCATCCTAAATGTACACCATCGGCTTCCACTGCAAGGGCAATATCGACCCTGTCATTAATAATTAAATTTGCTTTAAAATCCGAGGTTATCGTTCGTAATTCAGATGCTAAAGAATAAAGTTCATATGTCGTAAGCCTCTTTTCTCTCAATTGTATAGTTTTAATACCGCCTTTAAGCGCCAGTTTTATCGTAGTAAAAAACGATTGCTTACAAAGATTCCTATCGGTAATCAATATAAAGGAGAGCTTACTTGATGATTCTTTCCTTACCATAAAATAAAGAATAACAAAGTTACATTATCCGCATCCGCACATTACACATGCAATGCTGGTATTAATTCTTTATCAATAAGATGATTATACCGGTGTAAGAGAGGTTCTATAACCTGAGTTATAAATTCTTCTGTCTGCTGCGGCGCCCTGCCAACCAATTTAATTGGATCAGAAATCTCCTTTATCTTTGGTCTAATTCGTGAAAATAGCGGATCTTGTGAAATTCGTTCCAAAAGATCATTTGTGTTTCCCTCTTCCTTCATCTTTGAAGCGGCCTCCATTGCATGTTTGCGGATACTTTCATGAACCGCCTGACGGTCACCTCCTGCATTTACTGCCTCCATAAGGATATTCTCTGTTATCATAAAGGGTATCTCTTCAACAAGATGCCGATGAATAACAGAGGAATAAACGTTAAATCCGGAAGCAACATTGAGTACAATATTTAATATGCCATCGATAGCAAGAAACGCCTCCGGAACTGAAATTCTCTTATTGGCAGAATCATCCAATGTCCTTTCAAACCATTGTGATGCTGCGGTAAATGCCGGATTCAGACAATTACACAATACGTAACGCGCAAGAGCAGCTATGCGCTCACAACGCATAGGGTTTCTTTTATAGGCCATGGCTGATGAACCAATCTGTTCTTCCTCAAACGGCTCTTCCACCTCTTTCAGATGCTGAAGCAATCTCATATCATTAGAAAATTTGTGGGCAGATTCTGCTATACCGGCAAGACAAAATATAATTTGGCTATCAACCTTACGCGGATAGGTTTGCCCGGTTACCGGATAAGAACTCTCAAATCCCATTTTTCTTGTAACAAGCTCATCGAGTCTTTTGACCTTTTCCGTATCATTATGGAAGAGTGACATAAAGCTGGCTTGTGTGCCCGTTGTACCCTTTACGCCGTGGAACCGTAAATGACTGATCCTCATTTCAAGCTCCTCAACATCTAAAACATAGTCCTGTATCCACAAGCAAATACGTTTTCCTAATGTTGTCGGCTGGGCTGGCTGGAAATGAGTAAAGCTTAAGGTTGCAAGAGTTTTATATTTCATTGCTTGATGGGAAAGAATTTTTATCGTATTTATCAGCTTTGCAAGGATAATATACAGTCCCGCTTTCATTTGGATGAGATCAGTATTATCTTGTACATAAGCACTCGTTGCGCCAAGATGAATAATTGCTCTTGCCTTTGGACATTGCTCACCATAGGCATAAATATGCGACATAACATCATGCCTGAGCTTCTTCTCATACTCTTTTGCAACATCAAAATTAATCGTATCCTGAAAGCGCCGCATTTCATCAATCTGATCAGAAGTAACAGATGGTAACCCAAGTTCTTGTTGCGCCTCTGCAAGGGCAATCCAAAGTTTTCTCCAGGTACTAAATTTATATTGGTCAGAGAAAATATAGCACATCTCTGTACTCGCATATCGTTCAGAGAAGGGAGACTGATACTGATTTCGACGATTGGTTAATGGCATAATTCATCAAATACATTCAAAATAAAGGAGATTTCGAAAAAATGAAAAAATATAGTTTCTACAGAGTAATAGTTGCTAGGTATTTTAATAATAAAAGCATAAAAATCAATCTTTAATAAAAAAAGGCGTTGATTTAAAAGTCAACGCCTTTTTTGAAAGATGCAATACTATAGATAATTTTTATTAATGTTTGTGCATATGCGGAGTAGCGCCTTCTGTTCCTTTCTCTTCAGGAACTTCTCCAATAACGGCGTTGGTCGTAAGAAGCAATGCAGCAATGCTAGCGCCATTTTGTAATGCTACTTTTACAACCTTTGCAGCATCAACAATACCCGACTCGACCATGTCCGTAAATTGTTCACGAAAAGCATCATAACCAAAATTGCCTGTGCCCTCTTTTACCTTTTGTAATATAACAGCACCTTCAAGACCAGCATTTTCAGCAATCTGTTGGATAGGTCTTTCAATAGCTACCCTTACAATATTTATTCCAATCTTTTCATCTCCTTTAACAGGCACGGTATCCAAAACCTTTGAGGCCCTTATGAGAGCAACTCCGCCTCCAGGCAGAATACCTTCTTCTACAGCAGCCCTTGTAGCGTTTACCGCATCCTCAATACGCGCCTTTTTCTCCTTCATTTCTACTTCTGTAGCAGCGCCGACATTAATTTGTGCGATTCCACCTGCAAGCTTCGCAAGCCGTTCCTGCAATTTCTCCCGGTCATAATCAGAAGTGGTTATCGTTATCTCTGCTTTGATCTGTGAGATTCTTCCCTGAATTTCTTTTGAATCACCAGCGCCACTAATAATAGTAGTCTTATCTTTATCGATAACAACCTTCTTTGCCCTACCCAAATCAGTAAGTTGTATGCTGGAAAGCTGTATTCCCAAATCCTCAAACAAGGCTTTACCATTCGTAAGAATAGCAATATCATCTAACATTGCTTTCCGTCTATCGCCAAAACCGGGCGCCTTAACAGCAACACACTGCAAGGTGCCCCGAAGTTTATTGATAACAAGCGTACTAAGCGCCTCACCTTCTACATCTTCTGCAAGAATAACTAATGCTCTACCTGACTTAGCGATCTTCTCTAATAAAGGAACTAAATCCTTTATAGCAGATAACTTCTTTTCATGGATCAAAATATAAGGATTCTCGAATATGGCTTCCATAGTATCGGGAGAGGTCACGAAGTAAGGGGATAAATAGCCCCTGTCGAACTGCATACCCTCAACAAGTTCAACGGTAGTCTTAAAACTTTTTCCTTCCTCTACAGTAATAACGCCGTCTTTGCCAACTTTTTCCATTGCATCTGCTATTTCATTGCCAATCTCCTCATCGTTATTCGCAGCAATGGTAGCAATTTGGGCAATTTCCTTTTTCCCCGATATTTTAATACTTATCCTGGTAAGTTCTTTTGTCAATGCGCCAACAGCTTTCTCAATACCGTGTTTAATATCAACAGGATTTGCTCCGGCTGTAATGTTCTTAATACCTTCCTCAAATATAGCCTCAGCCAAAAGTGTTGCCGTAGAAGTTCCATCACCTACCATATCATTCGTTTTTGAAGCAGCCTCTCTAACCATCTTTGCGCCCATATCTTCATAGGGATCTTCAAGCTCAATCTCTTTTGCAACAGTAACACCATCGTTAATCACCACTGGCGACCCGAAACTCTTTTCAATGACAACGTTCCGGCCTTTCGGCCCCAACGTGACCTTAACAGCGCGAGCCAACTTCTGAATACCCTTCTTTACGGCCTCGCTGGCATCATACCCATAGATAATCTTTTTCGCAGCCATCGCTACCTCCTAAAATATTAACTAATTATAGCGAGAATATCATCCTCGGACATTAACAGATATTCTTCACCATCGATCTTCACTTCAGTGCCACCGTAAGAGCTAAACAGTACCCTATCGCCTGCTTTAACCTGAAATTTTACCCGCTCACCATTCTTCAGCAATTTTCCATCTCCTAACGCAATAACTTTACCTTCTCTGGGTTTCTCCTTAGCCGTATCAGGCAACACGATGCCACCCGCAGTCTTCCCTTCAGCCTCGTCTCTCTTTATGAGTAATTTTTCACCTAATGGTTTTACATTCATAAATAAAAATACTCCTTTCTTTAGCTAATACCTTAAAAACCTTATCGATGCTCTAACCTTACAATTATTTTATTCTCGCAGTAATACACAACAGATGGGCTATTTCCAATAATATTTGGCAATAACTTGCTCTACAGAATCTTTCAAAATATTAACATTAATCGGTTTTGATATCAGGGTATAGGCGTTTGCGCTAATAAGGTCTATTTGAAGCTCTTTTGTTATTTCCCCTGATATAAAGATACAAGGAATACCAAATCTAATTTCTTTTTTTATAATTTTAAATGTCTCAAGACCACTATAATCAGGAAGATGTACATCCAAAATTAATAAATCGACATCTACGGTCCTGGCTATCTTTACCGCTTCACGTCCACAGCTAGCAAGATAGGTAATATAACCCTTAGGCTCGAATATGTCTTTTAAACTATCACGGCATGATTCATCATCATCTGTTATAAGAAGTGAATATTGTCCCGCACGTGGGTCTAATACTGCCATCATATTTGAATCCTTATACTAACTTTTAAAAAATATATTAGGAAAAGTTACGCAAATTACATACCCATAAAATATTATCATTTTTGCAACAGGTATTAATGAATTATTATCATAATTACCAATAGAAATTATTATCATGAAAACTATCACAGTACTTTATAAAGCAATCATTTATAATCATAATAAAAACCTTAATCCGAAATTATTTTATAAGTTTTTATTTTGTTTATCAATATTTTTATTATTGCCATTTTGGCACTTCCCGCCATTATATCTGTTTATCGCTGTCACTATGGCAGGAACTCATATCATTATATCCTTTATAAGTACATCCTTGATTAATAAACCTTATCGTACTATAATTTCTAAAAATTTCAGACAATTAAGATTGTGTTCGATTTTTGCAAATAAGGCATACAATACTAAACATGGGTATTTCACAGGTAGTAAAAAAGACGCGTTCTCTATTCGACTTAATTAAATTCTCGCATACTATATTCTCATTACCTTTTGCGGTAATGAGCGCATTTCTTGCCGCAGGAGGTATGCCCGATAGTAAGCAACTCTTGCTAATCTTAGCAGCGCTAATAACAGCGCGGAGCGCCGCTATGTCTTTCAACCGGTTAATCGATACCAGGTATGATGTCCATAATCCACGTACAGCTTATCGCGTCACACTACAAAACAAAATCGGCCGAAAAAATGTATGGATCTTTACCATTCTCTGCATGGCACTTTTTATTACTTTTGCATGGTTACTCAATTCTTTAGCTTTTTATATGTCTCCGTTAGCTATCATGGTAATCTTTGGATACTCATATACAAAGCGGTTTACTCATTTATCTCACTTCGTACTCGGTTTTGCATTGGCGCTTTCACCTATCGGCGCATGGATTGGGGTGCAGGGGACATTGGCCATCACGCCCTTTTTGTTGGCGCTTGCCGTAGTCTTATGGACAGCAGGATTTGATATTATTTATGCATGTCAGGATCTGGAACATGATATAAAATTAAACCTGTATTCCATTCCCAAAAAACTTGGACTCAAAAGGGCATTAATACTCTCCGGCGCATTACATCTTTTCATGGTGATCGTTCTGCTCATACTACCCTGTTATACAGATTTGGGAATTATGTATACCATTGGCATATACAGTGTAGCTGCTTTACTCCTATATGAACATTCACTTGTGCAGCCAAAAAATCTCTCTAAGATTAATACTGCCTTTTTCACCGTCAATGGTATTATCAGTATAGGCATAATGGGTATAACCCTAATAGACTTATTTACCGGATAAGTTTTAGCGGTAAATTCTTTCCTGGAGTAAAAAACTATTGGGTTAGTGTATCAGTTTACCTTCTGCTTAATAACCACATGATGAAAGAGAGGATTATACTAATAATAATACTGGTTGTAACAGGAAAGTAAAAACTAACATTTTTCTTTTGAATAGCAATATCCCCGGGAAGCCTTCCAATAAAAGGAATCTTGTGGCCAAACAGAAAGAGTCCACCCACAATGATCATAATAATTCCAAAAAATATTAAAATTTTGCCAAATGCGCTTAATTCTCCCATAACCTGCACACCTCCTCATCATTCCTCGTAATGTTCATAATTTTACAATCTTTTTCCAAACTTCTTGCCGGCCATACTGTTGATATTTTATCAGAATTAACCTTATTATCAACTACACTATCTCAATAACTTAAGGTGTAACGGTATCTGCCATATTGACACATTGTCTATAATTATTTAAACAAAAACCCTGCCAAAATGACACGTTTATAACGATTAAGGAATCTTTCAATATTTTTTCATTACCGTATAGGCACATTTAATTGCATTTTGATACATAACAACTTAGCTCTGTACATAGTAAAGATAATACAAAACACAAATTACAACATTACTCTATCGGCATTTAGTTTGCTAATTTAACATATTTATACAATAATAGGTTCTCGTTAGAGGTATTGAAAAATTTTGGAGGATACTAAAGATATGTCGGCAAAAAAGATTATATTTGACCACGATGCACTGGAAACCGTTAAGTCTGGTGTAAAGCAACTGGCAGATGCAGTAAAGGTTACCCTTGGACCACGGGGGCGTAATGTAGTTATTCAGAAGAGCTTTGGCTCGCCAACCATTACAAAAGACGGGGTCACCGTTGCAAAAGAAATCGAGCTTGAAGACCATATGCAGAATATTGGCGCACAAATGGTAAAATCGGTTGCATCGAAAACGAGTGATGTTGCGGGTGACGGTACAACTACGGCTACAGTACTTGCAGAAGCTATATTCGTTGAAGGGTTGAAGAACGTAACAGCCGGCGCAAATGCAATGGCGCTGAAACGCGGTATTGACAAGGCTGTCGAACTCGTAGTACAAAAATTAAAGGAAATGAGTATTCCTGTTAAAGGCCGGAAAGAAATTGAACAAGTGGCTACCGTTGCCTCTAATTATGATGCTGAAATTGGGAAGATCATTGCAGATGCCATGGAAAAGGTTGGAAAAGATGGAGTCATAACGGTAGAAGAAGGCAAGAGTTTGCAAACTGAGGCAAACTGGATTGAGGGTATGCAATTTGATAAAGGGTATCTGTCACCTTATTTCATCACAGATCCAAACACTATGCGATGTGTGCTGGAAGATCCCTTTATCTTAATCCATGAGAAAAAGATTGCTACCGCCAAGGCACTGGTTCCAATATTGGAAAAGATCTCACAGGCAGGAAAACCTCTTTTAATCATTGCAGAAGAAATAGAAGGAGAGGCGTTGGCGCTTCTGGTGGTAAATAAACTCCGGGGCGCTTTAAAATGTGCAGCCGTAAAGGCCCCTGGATTTGGAGATAAGCGCAAGGCTATGCTGGATGATATTGCTGTCCTTACGGGTGGCCAGACAGTTTTTGAAGACCTTGGTATTAATCTGGAATCTATCCAGCTTAAAGATCTTGGTCGTGCAAGGAAAATTGAGATTGATAAGGAAAATACGACTATTATCGAGGGTTTGGGCGATGGCAAAAAGATAAAAGCCCGTATTGAGCAAATCAAAAAGGAGATTTCAATAACGACATCAGACTATGATCGGGAGAAACTTCAGGAAAGGTTAGCGAAATTGGCTGGCGGGGTTGTTCAGATCAATGTGGGCGCTACAACGGAAAGCGAAATGAAGGAAAAAAAAGCTCGTGTAGAAGATGCCCTTCATGCTACCCGTGCTGCAGTCGAAGAGGGAATTCTTCCAGGAGGAGGTGTATCTCTTCTCAGGGCCATTCCTGCCTTAAATTCACTCAAACTCACCGGTGATGAGGCTGTAGGTGTTGATATTACCCAAAGAGCGTTACGGGCGCCCTTAAGGCAAATTGCTGCAAATGCAGGCGTAAACGCCGCAATCGTTGTCCAAAAAGTAGAAACAGCAAAAGGAAATGAGGGTTTCGATGCAAGCGCAGACCGGTATTGTGATATGGTTGCTGAGGGTATTATTGATCCAACAAAGGTAGTCAGAACAGCGCTGCAAAACGCTGCTAGCATATCAACCTTACTCCTTACCACAGACGCTATCGTAGGAAAAATACCAGAAAAGAAAAAGATGCCTCCCATGCCCCCGGGCGGTGGATATGGTGGATATGGAGATATGTATTAATAAGTCCGGATACCGTACTTTCTCACAAAAAACCAAAAGACCCCTCGTATATGCGGGGTCTTTTGGTTATAATCCCCCAACATACCCCGTAATTTTAAGAATCTATTCGTTAAACACCTTGCACTCGAAAGAATAAATTGCTATAGTAAAATTTAGTTTTAGCAATTTCATGTAGGGAGGTTGATAAAAACTGAACATGTCAATAGATTATCATATTATTAAATATCAAACCGATGCAAAACAGAATAAATTAGAACATCTTTTTAAAAACCTTTTTGCCTTTAGTAAAGATTTTCAGGGTGGTTCCTCAGCTCCATGGCAACCTCCTACCGATGTATATGAGACTCCGGATGAAATAATAGTAAAGATGTCTCTATCAGGGACGAAACCAGAGGATATTCAACTTGCCTTTTCTAATGAAATTCTCACTATCAGTGGATTTAGAACTGATAGTTCTCCACACCAAAAGACCTGCTTTTATCAGGTAGAAATTCGTTACGGATACTTTGAAAGAAGTATATTTATTCCGAAACCCGTCAATACCGATACTATTCAAGCCGTGTATAAGGATGGGTTCCTGGAGGTGGTTTTACCCAAGGCGCAACAACAATTATCTAAAACACTTTTAATAAAAATTAATTTTCAAAAATAACTTATAAGACTGTGTGAGATTGTATGTCAAATAAAGAAGATAAAGGTCCCCCGGAGGTTATGAACCCACCAATCCCAGAATCTGACATAGTAAATGACAGAACAGATAGATTAAAAATACCGGATGAACTCCATATTCTGCCCATCAAAGATACCGTACTTTTCCCTGGCATGGTAGCTGCCATTAATATCTTTACCGAAAGAGATCTCACACTTCTGAATCATGTCCTGGCCGGTCACCGGTTTCTGGCGCTTGTAGCTCAAAAGGAAAAAGATATTAAGGTTGTAAAACAGTCAGACCTATACGAATATGCTACAGCAGCAGTAGTACTCCAAATGCTCCGTATGCCGGATAATTCCGCAAAAATGCTGGTACAAGGCATTAAAAGGGTTAAGATTGATAAATATACGCAAATAGAACCTTATTTTAAGGCTACGGTAACTATTCTGGAAGATACTGTTGAGTCTGACAAGGAGATGGATGCCTTATTTAGAAACGCCAGCGATCAATTCATCCGTATGGTAAATATGGTACCGACTTTACCGGAAGAGCTCAAAATAGCAATCGTCAATATTGATAGTCCGGGTCGTTTGGCTGACATGATTGCATCCCATTTGAATCTCAGTATAGCCGAAAAACAACAGGTGCTCGAGACAACGAATGTTAAGGACCGGTTACAGAAGATAACTGCCTTTCTTACCAAAGAGATGGAAGTTATGGAAATGGCAACAAAGATACAATCACAGGTAAAAAACGAAATGGAGAAGGGACAAAGAGAATATTACCTGAGACAGCAATTGAAGGCAATTCAGGAAGAATTAGGCGAGGGAGATGAGCGCACCGTTGAGATTAAGGAGTTAAAAAAGAAGATCGAAGAGGCTAAAATGCCCCCTGAAGCAAAAAAAGAGGTTGAACAGGAGTTGAACCGGCTTTCGAAAATACCTTCTGCCTCTGCAGAATATACCGTCGCCAGAACGTATCTCGACCTGCTGGTCGACCTTCCCTGGTCTGTAAGCACAATCGATAACCTTGATATTCAAGGAGCACATAAAATACTCAACGAAGATCATTACGACCTCGATAAGGTTAAAGAGAGAATTTTGGAATATCTGGCAGTAAGAAAATTAAAACAAGATATGAAAGGGCCTATTTTATGTTTTGTCGGACCGCCAGGTACAGGAAAAACCTCATTGGGGATGTCAATTGCGCGCGCTCTGGGCAGAAAATTTGTCCGCATGTCATTGGGAGGAGTACGAGATGAGGCTGAGATCAGAGGCCACAGACGCACCTACATCGGCGCATTACCAGGACGTATTATCCAGGGATTGCGAAAAGCAGGAACGAATAATCCTCTATTTATGCTTGATGAAATTGATAAACTAGGCGCCGATTTCAGGGGCGACCCTTCAGCAGCGCTGCTGGAAGTTCTGGATCCGGAACAAAATCATTCGTTCTCTGATCATTATCTGGACATACCATTCGATCTCTCAAAGGTAATGTTTATTACAACAGCAAATATTTTGGATCCCGTACCTCCTGCATTGAAAGACCGCATGGAGGTGCTGGAACTTCCCGGATACACTGCGGAGGAAAAAATATTTATTGTTAAGCAATTTAGTATCCCTAAGCAGCTCAAGGCGCACGGTCTTACAAAAGACCAGATAACCATCGATGATGATGCGATCAGATCCGTTATCACCGATTACACACGCGAGGCAGGAATTCGTAATCTGGAACGCGAGATTGCAACCCTTTGTAGAAAAGCTGCAAAAGCTATTGCCTCCGATGAAAAAAAATCCGTTCATGTATCGGCGGATCAGTTATACAATTTTTTGGGACCTATCAAATTCTTTTCAGAGGTTGCCGAACGGACTACCGAAGCAGGTGTAGCTACAGGCCTTGCCTGGACACAGAGTGGCGGTGATATTCTTTTTATTGAGGCGACAAACATGCCAGGCGCCGGAAAACTTACCTTAACAGGCCATCTTGGCAATATTATGAAGGAATCAGCTCAAGCTGCAATGAGCTATATCAGGGCAAGAGCAAACAAATTAGGAATCACCCTTAGTGATTTTACCAAATATGATTTTCATGTTCATGTCCCCGCCGGAGCAATCCCTAAGGACGGTCCTTCTGCCGGCGTGACAATAGCCATGGCGCTTATCTCATTATTGAAAGAAACACCCATTGTCCCTTACGTGGCTATGACAGGCGAGATTACCCTTCGTGGAAACATACTGCCGGTTGGCGGCATTAAAGAAAAGGTCCTGGCAGCAAAACGGGCGGGAATTACCACCGTTATCTTACCAAAACTGAATGAAAAAGATCTCGTAGACGTGCCTGAACAGGCCAGGAAAGAAATAAATTTCATATTTGTAGAAAAGGTTGACGAGATGTTGCCTATCGTCTTTGGAACAAGGGAACCTGCAAAAATTTAACCATATCCGGGATTACGCTTAATACATGATAAACATAGGGATAATCGGCGCCACAGCTTATACCAGCCTTGAACTCATAAAAATTCTCCTGCGCCATCCGGAAGTAAAGATTACCTATCTCGGTGTACGCAGAACGGACCGGCCTAAGATATCAGATATCTTCCCATCATTGAAGTCAATGCTTGATTTACCGTGCGAGACTATTGAGCAGAAAGAAGTCCCTGATACTCTTGACCTGGCTTTTATCACCTTGCCACCAACCATTTCTATGCAGTACGTCCCGCTCTTTACGAAACAAGGAATCAAGGTTATAGATCTTAGCGCCGATTACCGTTTCCGCGATAAATCACTTTACGAAACATGGTACAAGGCGCAGCATACCGATGATAAAGGCATAGAGACAGCCGTATATGGACTTCCGGAACTTTTCAGGGATGAAATTAAAAAGACGAATCTCGTAGGAAACCCGGGCTGTTACACTACCTCAACGATATTAGCATTAGCCCCCTTACTTGCAAAAGGACTTATCTGTTCAGGCGATATTATCGTGGATGCAAAATCGGGCGTATCAGGGCGCGGACGTGAGCCAAGAGAGGATACCCATTACTGTGAGTGCAATGAGAATATTGAGGCTTACAGCATAGGAGGCCACCGCCATGGTCCGGAAATTGAACATATTCTCTCTCTTAAAACAGGTCAAAAAATATCTATCCAATTTGTTCCACACCTCATTCCCATGAACCGTGGAATCTTGTGTACGATCTATGCCAAGCCAAAACATAAGCTAAGAGAGACCAATATAATCCTTAGTGACGAAGAGGTCCGTAAACTCTACAAAGAATTTTACAACAACGAGCCCTTTATCCGTCTAAAAGAGGGCAGTGAAATACCTAAGACAAAAGACGTAATCTACACAAATTTTTGCGATATTGCCACAAAGGTTACTGAGAACCGCATTATTATCCTTTCTACTATTGATAACCTCATCAAAGGCGCTTCCGGTCAGGCAGTGCAAAATATGAACATAATGTGCGGATTTGATGAAAAGACGGGATTGTTATAGGCCAGCCATTTTCCTAAAAGCTATCCCAAAGCCTATTCCTGTATGAAAACCTCTCTCTATCTTCAAATGATTCTAAATACTAACAGTGAGGTTTTTAGATAACTCCAGACCGGGTGGCACGGACAAACATGGATATGGATCTGACATTCAAGAGGTCCAATTGCTCAGCTATTGTTATTTCAGGATTTCATTAACTGAGCAATAAAAACATCCGTTTCTTAAGTCCTTGAAATTACAAAACGTACAAAAACCTCTCAAATGTCAGGTATAGCAAATTTTATATGTATCGGAATTGTAGTGGCAAGGCACGCCTTGCCACTACAATAGTGATTGTTCACTTTCTCTTGACCAGCCTTTCTTCTGTCTTTTCTGAAGGTTTTTACCAGGTAGATTACTGTATCCTCCTCAAAAATCAATCAAATTTTACCTCTCCTCAAGAAAACCTCTTGAATATCAGATGGATTACAAAACACTGACAAACAAAGTTTGTCAGCGCCACCCCAGTAACCAGCTTACAGAGCATGAAAAATTCTCTCCTTATACATACTATGTCTCAACTGATAAAACCTTGCTATTATTTCAATAGTATCTGACAACGGTGGTTCTTCCTGTCATTCCCGAATGTCTGTATCGGGAATCCAGCATAGGGTAGAAAACAGGAAAGATACTGGATTCCCGATAAACTTGTCCTCATGGAAATGGGGAACGGGGAAGCATTCGGGAATGACAAATAAAACAGGGATAAGCAATGGTGAGTATTTACAGTAATACTATACGTGCAAATCTGCGCTTTCCTACCTTAAGGATCATACCAGATTTTATCTCAACATTCAGGGTGGGACAATCAATAATCTCACTATCAACACTTACACCACCTTGTTGTATCAATCGGCGTGCCTCGCTGTTCGTAGTTGCAAAACCACAGAGGACAATAAGCTGAGCAATCCATATCTTGCTGTCCTTTAACTCTTCAGGGGATAGCATGATATCGGGAATTTTATCCGGAAGCGCATGTTCCTTAAAAATACGGTCAAACTCTGCAGCGGATGCTTCTGCTTCCTTATCACCATGGTAACGCCGAACAATAGCCCTGGCTAAAGTCACCTTTGCAGTACGCGGGTGAGTGCGAATGGGATCAAGCAATTGTTTAATTTCATCCGTACTCAAGTCTGTCGCAAGTTCAAAATACTTACCCATCAAGTCGTCCTGAATAGACATCGCCTTACCAAATATCTCTTGAGGCGATTCGGTTATACCGATATAATTCCCCAGGCTCTTGCTCATTTTCTTATTTCCATCGATTCCTTCCAGGAGGGCTGTAGTCAATGCAATCTGCGGTTCCATGCCTGCATCCTTTTGCAGATCCCTTCCCACAAGCAAGCTAAATAACTGATCCGTTCCTCCCAGTTCTACATCGCTTTTTACCATTACGGAATCATACCCCTGCATAAGAGGATAGATGAACTCATGCACACTAATGGGAATACCCGCATGATAACGTTTTGTAAAATCATCCCGTTCCATCATTCGGGCTACAGTCATTTTTGACGTAAGCTGAATAACATCATGAAAGGTCATTTTCTTGAACCATTGACTGTTATACACCACTTCTGTCTTATTCAAATCAAGTATCTTACTGGCCTGTGTAAGATATGTTTTTGCATTTTCTAAAACTTTTTCATAGGTAATCATGGGACGTGTTTTATTAACCCCCGAAGGATCACCTACTGTTGCAGTATAATCCCCGATAATGAGAATAGCAGTATGGCCCAGCGACTGGAATGCACGCAGTTTATGTATAGGGATGGCATTTCCGATATGAATATCAGGAGCGGTTGGATCCAGTCCTAATTTTATGCGAAGTGGCTTATTCTCTTTTACGGACCTTGCCAGTTTTTTTATGAATTCCTCTTTTGTAACAACATCTACAGTTCCACGCAATATAGTCTCTAATTGTTCATCCGCATCCTTAAACATACTACCTCCAAGGTCCAATTCTGTTACAAGTTGCATTCAAATATATCCTACCCAGGGCGCTCTATTACGAATACAACGCGACATCTGCTAAAATACCGGAACCTTTCCTTTTAAGAAATATTTAAAATATAATAAGAAAATAAGAGTTAACGAATTGTGTAAGATATGTACGAAGATGGAAGCCGCAAGAGTTTGAGTCTTCTCGTATAAATAACCCAGCAGCATACCCAGGATGAATATCTGTAAAAAAGCAAATACATCCATATGTACAGCAGCAAAAAGAGATGCGCTTATCACCAGGGCATACCGGCTTCCAAAGGTATTTTTCAATGCCGATTGAAGAAATCCGCGAAATAAGATTTCTTCAAGGATGGGGGCAACAATAACTCCAAAGAATACAAGACAGATTATAACGAAGAGTGATTTTTCTTCTAACACCCATTTAACAACATCTTGCACATCCGGAGCCGTATTGTAATAACTGGAAATCAGGTTGACGATAAAACCTGCAAACATAATAAAAGGAAGCGCAATCAGATAATATTTAATGCCTTGTTTTATATTATCCGATAAATGTGCCGAAGATAAACCCAGAGCTGTAATCGGTTGATGATGTTCCACACCTACAATATAAAATATATAGAGACAAACTGATACATTAATAAAAAAGGAAAAGAAGAGAACTACGATACGATTTCCAACGTTGTCCAGAGCATCATAACCAAAAATTATCTGGATAATCTGCACAATTACAGGCATACCAATAAACATGAGCATAAGATATGCAAGGAAAACCTTTATAGCATCCTTTATATTCCAACGACTATCAGGCATAATTTTTTGCCTTCTCTGTACATGGTTCACTTTGATTGTTTCGATATCTGCAATAATAAGTTCATACTGGTATATACAATGATTTTACCATAGAGAAAGAAGAGATTCTCCGGGTTTTCTTTGCCTTTATGCTTTGTTATACATTTCCCATGGACTGGATAAATACTTCTCTATTTCTAGGTCCATCAAATTCACAGAAATAAATACCCTGCCATGTACCCAGAGCTAATTTCCCATCTGAGATAGGAATAGAAACAGATGAGCCTACAAGGGTAGATTTGATATGAGCAGCGGAGTTCCCCTCCGTATGACTATAACGGCCATCCCAGGGTACTATCTTATTAAGTTCACTTATTATATCCCTTTGGACAGAAGGGTCGGCATTCTCATTAATAGTAACGGCGGCTGTTGTATGAGGCACATAAACATAACATACCCCTTCTTGAACTCCTGATTTTTGAACAATTCTGCTTACATCAACCGTTATATCAATAAACTCTGTTCTTCCCTGTGTTTTTACCAGTATTTTCTCCATTCAACAAGTCACTAGCCTCTTGGATTTTTATAATTATTCAAATAATAAGCAAATGTATCGTAATGGTTTAGAGATATTTTGTCAAATCTAATTATCATGAGTGAAAATAAAAGGATGTTCAGGAATTATTCAAAAGGAACTTTCAAATCGAGATATGCAGAAAATAATGCTTTCCGGTCGTTCCTCTTTTTCACGGTATCAAGAATCACCCGCATATTCTCATTTACTTTTTCAGAATATACCATCTTACCGTTAATATATACCTTCAAGGGCCTTTCCATATCTATAAGTCCATTTTCGAGATACAGGCGTATAGCCTTAATACCCTGAGTTACCAGGAAGATTTCATTATTTTCATCCTTTATGTTAGCCTCAACGGATGCCGTTACCGGCAATGCTTCAGACCTCATTAAATGCCCGGAAATGTCCTTTTGAACTCCGGAAACCTGGCCTACTATCTCGGAAAATTCTAAAATTTCGACCCAATAAGATACAGAATATCTTATAGATTCTGTGGAGAATCGCAGCCTCTTCGGATGGAGCGATCTTCCATTCGCACGGAACCAATCAAGAATTTCTCCGGTCTCGTCAAGAGGAAACCGATGTTTCATTTCAGGCAGTTCCTTATAGGCAACACGATAGTTAAGCTTCTCCAGTCTTGAAAGAGCATCTCTTGCCGCTTCTGCTGGAATGACAGTATCTTGAGCGCCATGTACGATATAGACCGGCACATGCATCAGATTTACCAGAAAAGAAGGTATGGGGCACTCACCCGCAATAGGACTTATAGCCGCAAAGAGATGGGGATAACGAAGCGCCATATACCATGCGCCATGACCGCCACTTGAAAATCCGGTAAGGTAAACCCTGTCGGTATCGATATTGTATTCCTGTTTCACCCTATCAAATACCGAAAGTATAAGCCTCTCCGCCTCATCCTTCCACCATAACCCATGACTGTATGTAGGGGCTACAAGGATAAATTCATCGTTATGTGCCGATGACCTTAACCATGCCATCGCCAGCTCGTAACCTCTGCTGCCAACCCCATGGAGTATCAGAATCATCGGCCATGATTTATCAGGCACATAATGAGATGGGGTATATACAAAGTACTCGCCATGTTTTTCCCCAACAGGTACCAATTTCCTTTGTAAACCCAACGGTTGAGATGCATAGTTTGCTGAAGTTTTAATCCATTCCTTACCCGTATTTAAACTGATATTTAATCCATCCAGTTCATGCAGGATATTCTCCATTTCATCCGCATGAGTACTCTCGAGGTATTTGCGGATTAATAACCGGCCTTGAGAATCCGCGTCATGTCCGTAGCAAAAAGGCGCTATTATGAATAATGGAATGATGAGAAAAAATCTATACATAATAATAAAACACCCGGAAATATCACCTCTCAAATCACTAAAGCACAGAAATATTCAGCACATTTGACACAGAATCTTAAGAAAACTTAAGTCCAATAATCCCTGCTATAATCAGACCGATAAAAACAAATCGGAATGGGTCAGAAGGTTCACCGAATAACACTATACCGAGAATTACAGTGCCGACCGCACCGATACCCGTCCAAACTGAATACGCCACCCCTATTGGAATGATAGTAACGGACTTTGACAGGAAAAAGAAGCTCACTATCATGGCAAACACAGTCCAAACACTTGGCCAAAACCGGGTAAAACCTTCCGTGTATTTCAGGCCAATTGCCCATCCAATTTCAAAAAAACCAGCGGTCAAAAGATAAATCCATGCCATAACTATCAGTATACCCTCTTATCCGTTCGATTATACCAGATTTTAAAAAGTTCCAAATTTTCCTCTCGAAGGAGATCGCCAGCAATCTCAACCGGACTATTGCCAAACCGTTTCATCTTCTTATTTAAAATAGTAAGCTCATTAAATCCTATCTTTTTTGCGTCATCAACCCGTGTGCCATACATGATCTTTGCAATCTTCGCCCAATGGCAAGCGCTAAAACACATAGGGCACGGCTCACAGGTAGAATAAATTACACAGCCCGACAAGTCAACCGTATTCAATTTCTTACATGCTTCTCTGATCGCATTCACTTCAGCATGGGCGGTTATATCCATAGTTTGCCAGACGATATTATGAGTACAACTGATAACCTCTCCATCCTTCACGATACACGCCCCAAAAGGTGTTTGCCCTTTCTCAATCCCCTCCCTTGCCTTATGTATAGCAAGCCTCATACATTTTTCATGAAAAGCATTCATCTGCATACGTATTATTTTATATACACTTTAATCTAACTACAACGAATAAAAACAAAATTGAATTGAAAGAATTAAATAAAGAGATAAAATACCGAAAAACTGAGGCAAAAAATATGCCGGATCCTGAAGAAAAGGTAACAATACATAGCAGGATGACATAGACAATAAAACAGAGCAATGAATTGAAGAAATTGAGACACGGCTGAAACAGAAAATTAAACAAACAGAACTTTTCACCATTCGATGGAATACTGCTTAAATAATGGATGTCAATAAAGTACAAATACTTGTTCAGGAAGGCGAAGGTCTCACCGTTGAATTCAAAGAGCATTTTACCCCCCGGATTGATGAAGATATTGTCGCATTTGCAAACACCAAGGGCGGGGTTATTCTTCTGGGCGTTAGAGATGACAGGACGGTAAGCGGCGAAAAGCTGACAAATGATATGAAAGCCCGAATCAATTCTGTTGCAAGAAACTGTAATCCCCCGGTTCAGGTAAAGATAAAGCAATTGCAAAACATTATAGCTATAGATGTGCCACAGGGCGATGAGAAGCCTTACAATTGCAGTTCTGGGTATTTCAGGAGGCTTGACGGCACAACACAGAAGATGACCAATCATGAACTGCGGATAATGTTTCAGGAACACGAAACAACTTCATATGAAGAAAAGATCAATAAAGATATTACATGGAATGACATATCAAAGGAAAAGATACAGAATTTTCTGAAAGAAGCGGATGTCAGCATCAGGAAAATAGTTCCACGTGACATTCTGACAAGTTTAAGCATAGCGCAGGATGGCAAGATTACCAATGCGGGTATACTTTTCTTTGCTAAAAATCCCCGCAAGTTTATCCTTCAGTCGCAAATGACGCTGATTGCCTTTAAGGGAAGAGACCGTGTGCACATCTATGACAGGCAGGACGTGCAGGATGACCTTCTTACCCAGTTCAAGACATCGGTGCTTTTCCTTATGAAACATTTAAACCGCCGCAGCGAGATAAAAGGCGTGAACCGTAAAGACATCTATGAGATACCATTTGAGGCATTGCGCGAGGCTGTTGCAAATGCGATAATCCACCGTGATTACAGCATGAGGGGCACAAGTCTGATGGTGGAGGTTTATGATGATCGGGTTGAAATAGTCAATCCCGGTGTATTCCCCGGCGTAAAAAGGAGCGACTTCGGCAAGATTTCTGTAAGGAGAAATGAGCGGATTGCAGACCTCTTTTTCCGGATGGACAAAGCAGAAAGGGCTGGCACAGGAATCAAGCGGATGAAAGAAGCTATGGCAGGAGCTGAACTTCCTGCACCCGTCATTAGACAGACCGGATTTTATACCATTATATTCAAAAGGCCTGGTGAAAAAGCAGAAATCAAAGAACAAAAAAAGGTGGGAGAAAAGGTGGGAGAAAAGGGCGGAGAAAGTAAGGAGAAAAGTAAGGAGAAAAGTAAGGAGAAAAGTAAGGAGAAAATTCTCCGCCTTATGATCGAAAATCCGGCAATTACGATACAGGAGATTGCAGAAATACTTGGGATGAGCCTTGCCGGTGTTGAAAAATCTATCCGAACACTTAAACAGCAGGGATGTCTGCGCCGTATCGGTCCAGACAAAGGCGGGCATTGGGAGATTATTGATACCTATAGTACTTAATAGATGAAGCCGAACAGTATTTTAAATAGGGTGGCACGGACTGTACAGACGCATAATAATGCGTCTCTACGCTTGTCCGTGATGGTGTAATGAAATCCTGGCTCATTTTGTCTGGTTTCATTATGTGCTGTTCGGTTTAATCTGTTGGATACTATAAACCGTAACAACATGAACTCGCATAAGTAGAGAAAGAGAACCGGCTATAGATAGTATTGCTGCTACAAAAACCGATTTGTTGATATCTTCAAGGAGAGACCTATGACAGAACCGATGATTACTTGTCCTAAATGCGCTACTGAGATTAAACTGACTGAATCGCTTGCGGCACCGATGATCGAATCAACACGGCGCGAATATGAACGGCGATTGGTCCAGAAAGACACAGATATCGCCAGGCGTGAATTATTGCTTCGGAAGCAAGAAGAGGAGCTTTCTAAGGCAAAAGAAGCCATAGATAATCAGGTAGCAGAGAAACTGCGGCAGGAGCGTGCCAAGATCGTCGCCGAAGAATCCAGGAAGGCTAAACTTGCCCTGATAACTGACCTTGAGCAAAAGACCAGGGAGATCACCGGCCTTCAGGAAATTCTCAAGCAGAGGGATGAAAAGCTTGCCGAAGCTCAAAAAACTCAAGCTGAAGTTATGAAAAAACAGCGCGAACTTGATGATGAAAAGCGCGAATTTGACTTGACGGTTGAGAAGCGGATTCAGGAAGGGCTTGCCACCGTCCGTGAACAAGCGCATAAAGAAGCAGGAGAGCAACTGAAACTCAAAGTGCTGGAGAAGGAGCATACTATCGCCGCAATGCAGAAGCAAATAGAGGAACTTAAGCGCAAGGCTGAACAAGGATCACAACAACTCCAGGGAGAAGTTCAGGAGCTTGAAATTGAAGCGCTTTTGAGCACGAAATTTTCCCATGACATAATTGAACCTGTCCCGAAGGGAGAACATGGAGGCGACGTATTGCATCGCGTTACAAGTATGCTGGGTCAATGCTGTGGAACGATCTTATGGGAGTCAAAACGAACAAAGAACTGGAGCGATGGCTGGCTGTCAAAACTCAGAGAGGATCAACGTGCAGCCAAGGCAGAAATTGCTGTAATTGTCAGTCAGACCCTTCCAAAGGGTGTAGAAACATTCGAATTGATAGACGGTGTTTGGGTGACACATCCGAGAGCGGCGCTCCCCGTCGCCGTTACGCTCCGCCATACATTGATTGAAGTTGCTTCAGCTCGCCAGGCTACTGATGGTCAGCAGACCAAGATGGAGATGGTCTACCAGTACCTTACCGGTCCAAGATTCCGCCAACGAGTTCAGGCTATTGTTGAGGCGTTCTCATCAATGCAGGAAGACCTCGACAAGGAGAAGAAGGTAATAACAAAGCAATGGGCCAAACGTGAGGAACAGATTGATCGGGTAATGCAGGCAACTGTCGGTATGTATGGCGACTTGCAGGGCATTGCGGGGAAAACGTTACAGGAGATTGAAGGGTTGGGCTTACAAGCATTGGAATCTCCAGGTGAGAGCGTAGATTGAAGCAAAATATTATCATAAACAGAACTTTTTTGTATAGTTGCATTCAAATGGAGAGATTATGATCACACATCCCATTATACAGCATGATGTTCGCGGTTCTCTTTGGCATCGTTGGGATTTGCATTTTCATACACCCAGTTCATTTGACTATGATGATAATAACATAACCAACAATCAGATTGTTGAATGTTTAATTGAGAATCAGATCCGTGTTGTTGCTATAACCGATCATCATGTGATGGATGTTTCGCGTTTACGAGAATTGCAGCGAATCGGTAATGATCGCTTAACTGTGCTTCCTGGAATCGAACTTAGAGATGATCACGGTGGTGACCCTATACATTACATTTGTATTTTCCCAGACGACTGTAATCTCGATCATGTGTGGACAACACTTCAGGGCAGTTTAGGATTAACAACGACAGCAATTCGAGACAAAGGAGGTGACGAAAAAATCTATGTTCCCATTGAGGAGGGCGCTAAACAAACACGAGATTTAGGAGGCGTAGTCTCGATTCATGCAGAGGTAAAAAGTAACTCAATAGAGGGTATTAAAAACAAAGAGGAGTTTCAACAACGGATCAAATACGATATAACAAAAATGTGGATCGACTTGATGGAGATCGGTCAATTTAAGGATATTGATATTCATCAAAATATCATTTTTCCCAAAACAGGACTCCAAAAGCCATTGATTATTTGCTCAGATAATCACAAAATAACAGAGTACTCGGTAAAAATGCCACTTTGGTTTAGGACTGATCCCACTTTTCGGGGACTTCTCATGGTGCTACGAGAACCCTGTGATCGTGTATACATTGGAGTTCGTCCAGAAGAAATAATCCGTGTCGAGCAGAATCCGACCAAGTACATTCGTTCTGTTTCGTTTCAGCGAAAAGTGGGATCTACAGTTTCCGAGAAATGGTTTAACGGGAGTATTATTTTCAACACAGGTCTTGTTACTATAGTCGGGAACAAGGGGAGCGGTAAAAGTGCACTTGCTGACACGCTTGGACTGTTGGGTGCTACGAAAAATTCAGGCTCCTTCTCTTTCTTGAATAAAGATCGATTTCTTCATTCTATTACTGGCCATGCGAAACACTTTGAGGCAACGATTGAGTGGGAGTCAGACGAGAAAGTGTGTAATGAAATTGCTGGAGTTGGCGAAGAAGGTTTTGAAAAAGAACTTAAATCAGTCATTTTTTCACATGTTCCAGAGGTGAAACGAATAGGTCATTCCTCTCTCGACGAATTGGTTCGATTTCAAACCGGTGAGAAACAGAAGCGAATTGATTCTCTCTTTATGCAGCTACGAGAGATTAGCAGATCAAGAGCAATTCTTGAAGCTCAAGCAGACCCAGCTAATAGGCGAGAACTTTTAGAGAGAATAAAGCGGCGCGAGTTAGAACTTGAAGCACATGACAAAACAAAACCAATAGAAAAGCCAAACCCTAATGCAATTGCAGGCAGAGCATCTTCCAATACAGACCTTCTCCAGGAACTCGAAGGCACAGAGAAATTGAAAACGGTACTTAGCACACAAATCAATAATGCAACTGATACCCTTCGAACTGCGGAGAGGCGTCATGCCATAGCAAAACTGCTAATAGAGAAACTCGATAATTTCGAGAAAGACTTTAATGCCTTTAAAGATTCGTTAACTGAAAACGCTGTGGAGCTTAGCCTCTCTGTGGATGACCTTGTGGCTTTATCCATCAAACGTTCTGCTCCAGAGAAAATAAGAGATGAAGAATCGACTACCATCATCTCTGTGAATAAACAACTTGATGATGTTGATCCCCCGGGCTTACGGCAACAAGTAATTGATGTCGAAAAGAGGATTGCTAAACTTCAATTAAAGCTCGATGCACCCAACCGAGACTATAAAACCTACCTCAAAGACTTGAAATCATGGCAAGAAAAGCGCGAAAAGATTGAAGGAAGCAAAGATGATCCTGAATCACTGAGAGGCCTTCAAGCTGCATTGGCGGCAGTTGATGATTTGCCATCAAAAATCGATGAGCTAAAAGAGGTGCAAATTAAACTTGCACTTTAGATTCATGCTGAAAAGTTATCTCAAACTGTAATATATCGTGACCTGTATGGTCCAGTTCAGCATTTCATCGATACTCATGAACTTGCGAAGGATAAATTGAAATTGGAGTTCCGCGCAGAGTTAATCAACGAGGACTTTGCAAACCGGTTACTTGGACTATTAGCACTTAACAGGCGCGGTAGTTTTATGGGCATTGATGAAGGCCGTGCGAGAGTGGAAAAATTCATACAATCGACTAATTGGGAGGATGTTGAGTCTGTGCGGATGTTCATCGATAATGTTGACACTGCGCTCCACATAGATCAACGTGAAACCCCGTCCGTTGTAACACAACTTAAGGATCAAATTCTGAAGGGAAGGAAACCTGAGGAAGTATTTGATTTATTGTATGGACTAGAATACGTGAGACCACGATACATACTTCGGTGGGAGGGAAAAGACATCGCAGTGCTCTCTCCCGGCGAGCGTGGGACGTTATTGTTGGTTTTTTACTTGCTTATTGATTTAGGTGACATGCCATTGGTTATTGATCAACCAGAAGGCAACCTAGATAACCATACTGTAGCCAAAATCTTGGTTGATTGTATTAGGGAGGCCCGCAGGAAGAGACAGGTATTTATTGTGACGCACAATCCGAACCTTGCGGTTGTTTGCGATGCTGATCAGATTGTTCACGCAAGCATAGAGAAAGATAAGGGAAATATAATTACATATAAAACTGGATCATTAGAAAACCCAGCTATGAGCAAGTATGTAACCGATGTGTTAGAAGGCACGCGATGGGCATTTGATGTAAGAGGCAAAAAGTATGATGTTGGGGAATAGATATGACCGATAGAAAACTTAAGTTGAAACTTGAACTCATATGGATAGGCAAGGAGTACCAGCGGAGGTTAGAGCCACGCATATTGATTGAAGACCCTGAAAAGTCTTACGGACACACCCCTCACCCCTCTCAAGAGGGGAATAAGGAAAGTCCCCTCTTGGGAGGGGATTTAGGGGTGGGTAATATGCTTATCTGTGGTGACAATCTCCTTGCCTTGAAAGCCCTTGAGCAGAACTTTGCCGGGAAAATCAAATGTATCTATATTGATCCACCATATAACACAGGTAATGCCTTTGAACATTATGATGATGGGGTAGAGCATTCTATCTGGTTGAGTTTAATGAAACCCAGAATAGAAATATTGCATCGACTTTTACGATCAGACGGAACGCTCTGGATTTCTATTGACGATGATGAATGCCATTATTTAAAAGTATTGTGTGATGAGGTTTTTGGAAGAAAGAATTTTGTAAATAATGTTATCTGGGAAAAGAAATTTTCACCGCAAAATGATGCGAAATGGCTTTCTGACAGCCACGATCATATTTTAGTCTATGCCAAGAATAAAGACATCTGGAGACCTAATTTATTGCCAAGAACGACAGAAATGGATTCCCGATACAAGAATCCCGATAATGATCCAAGAGGATTGTGGACATCATCAGATTTGTCTGTTAAGACGTACACCCCCAATACTGATTATCCTATAACCCTTCCTTCTGGAAGAGTAGTAAACCCAACCGAGTCAAGATGTTGGGCTGTATCAAAAGAAAAATTTCGAGAACTGGTTGAAGACAATCGAATTTGGTTCGGAGAATCAGGAAATAATATGCCAAGGTTAAAAAGATTCTTATCTGAAGTTCAAGAAGGCACTGTATCTAAAACCCTTTGGTTTAGAACTGAGGTTGGCGATAATCAGGAAGCAAAGAAAGAAATCAAAGCCTTTAATAGTGAAGATGTTTTTACTACTCCTAAGCCTGAACGCTTAATCCAGCGCATTCTCACATTAGCCACGAACGAAGGTGATTGGGTTCTCGATTCTTTTCTTGGTTCCGGAACAACTGCCGCTGTTGCCCATAAGATGAACCGCAGGTGGATAGGGATAGAACTGGGCGCGCATTGTCATACCCACTGTCTTCCTCGATTGAGAAAGGTCGTTGACGGTACGGATCAGGGCGGAATATCAAGAATTGTACACACCCCTAGCCCCTCTCGAGAGGGGAATGAACCCACCCCTAACCCCTCCCAAGAGGGGAATAAAAAAAGTCCTCTCTTGGGAGGGGATTTAGGGGTGGGTTGGCAAGGTGGCGGCGGTTTCAAGTATTACTACTTAGCCCCAAGTTTACTGAAAAAGGATAAGCACGATAACTGGATTATTGATGAACGTTACAATGCCGATATGCTTGCCGCGGCTATGGCAAAGCATGAAGGTTTTAGATACTGCCCGGACGAGCATATTTACTGGAAACATGGCCGTTCAACTGAAAAGGATTACATATTTACCACTACCCAGTTTGTTACGGTACAGTTTTTAGATAAGATTCACGAAGAAATGAAACCGGATGAAAGCCTTCTGATCTGTTGTAAATCTTTTCAAGAAGCTTGCGAAAATCGTTACGCCAATATTACCGTAAGAAAAATTCCCAAGATGTTGCTTGGCAGATGTGAATTTGGGAAAGAGGATTATAGTCTGAATATAGTCAATTTACCTGAACCCACCCCTAGCCCCTCCCAAGAGGGGAATTTGAAGAACTCATCCCAGGCGGGGAATGCAGAAAGTCCCCTCTCGGATGGAAAACATAAAAGTCCCCTCTTGGGAGGGGATTTAGGGGTGGGTAAATCAGACAAAAGGAAAAAGTCTGAAAAAGATAATAACTCCAAAAGCTATAATAAACAGAGAAAACTATTCGAATGAAACGAAAAGTTATTTTACCATATAATCCAAAGTTAAAAGAAGTTGCACGACGTTTGAGAAAAAGCGGTACTTTATCAGAGGTACTTTTGTGGAGATATTTAAAAGGGAAGCAATTGCTGGGATATGATTTTGATCGCCAAAAACCTATTGATAATTATATTGTAGATTTCTTCTGTAATGAATTGATGTTAGCAATTGAGATTGATGGTGTCAGTCATGAAAATACGAGTGAAGAAGATAGAATAAGACAATCAAAATTGGAATCTCTTGGAGTAAGGTTTCTAAGATTTTATGATTCAAACATAAAGAAGAATATTCAAGGTGTTTTGTGGGTTATTGAAAATTGGATTAAAAAACATGCAACATTACCCACCCCTAACCCCTCCCAAGAGGGGAATTTTAAGAGGCATTCTTCCATTGCTAAGGGGAAGTAATGGACGCATAAAGAAAATGAGAGGGCAAAAAAGCCTTTTTCAAGAAAAAGAGGCAAATGAAGAATAGTCCTGTGCCTACAATTGAACAGACGTATAAAAGCATAAAGATCATCCTCGAAAAAGCGCGGTCTAAATCTTTCAAAGCTGTTAATACTGCGATGGTACGGGCTTACTGGCATGCTGGTAAAATTATTATAGAGGGCGAACAGCAAGGTAAACAGCGGGCTCAATATGGCGCATCTCTTATCGAAGAGCTTGCTAAAAGACTGACGGTTGAATACGGTCAGGGATTTAACAAAACCAATCTCTGGTACATGAAACAGTTTTATCTTACCTTCCAGAATCTCCACGCACTGCGTGGAGAATTGACATGGACACATTACAGGTTGTTGTTAAAAATAGAAAAGCGTGAAAAAGAGTTGATTAAATTGGAAATAAAACTGATCAAGGACAAAAAATGAACCGCATAGCCATGGCAATTAAAAACCGCCTAAGCCTTCGCCCGCCTCAGGCAGACAGCCTGAATATATTGGCGGAGTTGACTGATAAATTGATCCTTAAAAAACACACCCCCAACCCCATCTCAAGAGGGGAGTATAAAAGTCCCCTCCCGGGAGGGGATTCATCGGTGGGTTCTTTCCTTCAACAAGAACTTGAAAAAGTCAAAACCAGTTATCCTACTTGTACTGACTTTGAGAGAAACTTCCCATCAATCTGTTTTTCATTAGCTACCGGGGTTGGCAAGACCCGGCTTATGGGGGCATTTGTAGCCTACCTGTATTTGTCAAAAGGCATTAGAAACTTTTTTGTTTTGGCTCCCAATATCACCATTCATAACAAATTGATCGAAGATTTCTCCAATCCCATCAGCCCAAAATATGTATTTCAGGGTATCGGTGAGTTTGTTCACAAACAACCACGTATTATTACAGGAGATAATTACAACACCCTCCCGCAAACTTCCTTTCTTGAATCAGATGTACACATTAACGTATTTAATATTTCCAAGATAAATGCTGAGACAAAGGGGGATAAACTTCCACGTATCAAAAGACTTTCAGAATACCTGGGAGATTCTTATTTCAACTATCTTGCCAATCTTGATGATCTGGTTTTGTTGATGGATGAATCGCATCACTACCGTGCAGACAGAGGAATGCAGGTTATTAATGAATTAAACCCGGTTTTAGGACTAGAGGTTACAGCTACTCCACAGGTAGAACGAAGCGGGAGCACTATCAAATTTAAAAATGTCGTTTATGAATACTCATTAGCCAAAGCTATTCAGGATGGATTTGTAAAGGAACCCGCAGTGGCTACCAGAAAGGATTTCAATCCTGCACAGTACTCCAATGAAGAATTGGATAGGATAAAACTGGAAGATGGCATACGAATCCATGAAGACACGAAAGTAGCGTTGGATATTTACGCAAGGAATAATAAGGAAAAACGGGTCAAGCCATTCGTATTAGTTGTTGCTCAGCATACAGAACATGCAAGTGACCTGAAAAAGTTAATAACCTCAAACTCATTCTTTCATGGCGATTATGCAGATAAGGTAATGGAGATTCATTCGAATCAGTCCGGGGAAGAAAAAGATGAGAATATCGAGAAGTTAATTTCTCTGGAAAACCCTGAAAACAAAATAGAAATTGTAGTCCACGTTAATATGTTAAAAGAAGGCTGGGATGTAACGAATCTTTACACAATCATCCCCCTGCGGACAGCGACATCATTGACCTTACGAGAACAAACTATTGGTAGAGGACTACGATTGCCTTACGGGAAAAGGACGGGAAACGACAAGGTAGATAAATTGACGATCGTAGCTCATGATAAATTTCAGGAAATAATAGATGAAGCAAATAGACCCAATTCTATCATTAAGCAACAAAATATTATTGTAATTGATGCGCAAGAATTGAATGAGCAAAAAGAAGTTATTACCTCTGTTTCAAGCATTGAACAGAAGTTTGAAGAGGAACAAAAAAGGATACATAATCTTACCGAACCGGAAAGCAAACAAAAAGCACTGATTAACCTGGAGCTTCAAAAGACAATCCTTTCAACCCTTCCAGAAATGAGTAATGTAGTTAAAAATGTTCATGAATTAACGAAGTCTGAAATTAAACAAATCGCATTAGAGAAGATAAAACAGAAGATGTATAGTTCTCCTCAAAAAAACTTATTTGCCGCAGAGATGATAAAGGAAGTTGAAGCTGCATATGAAACAGTAGTACATGAATTTGTCAGAAATATTATAGAAATTCCACGGATTACCATTCAACCAAGTAATGAAATAAAGTCTGGCTTCAGGGATTTTGACCTGGATATAAAGAGCCTTAACTATCAGCCAGTATCAGAGGAAATATTAATAAAGAAACTTCGCGAACAGGAGAACGGCCTTGATATTTTACATGGTATCGATAAAGGGAGAATTATTATTGATAAACCTGAGAATCTTATAGTTAATGAGCTGATGAATTATCCAGAAATAGATTATGATACACAATCGGATTTGTTATTGAAATTAGCACAACAAGCTGCTGAAAAATTCAAAACGTATCTTGGTGATAATGCGTATATGAACGTTATACAATATCATAAAAATGAAATTGGAAAGTACATTCATTCACAGTTAATGCAACACTTTTATTATGAAGCGCCAGGCTATGAAAAACCTGTTATAAAGCCATTTACAAGGATTGAAGAACATAACTTTTCAAAGTACACAAAAGATAGCATTCATCATTTTACAGAAACAATTACTCCAACAAGCGCCATCCCTCATAAAGTATTTAGTGGTTTTAGAAAGGCTTGTCATGGTCTGTATAAGTTTGATTCTAAAACCGAGAAGGACTTTGCTACCATCTTAGAGCAAGATAAGTCTGTCCTTAAATGGATGAGGCCGGCTCCGAATCAATTCATGATATATTGGAAGCACAATTCAAAACAATATATCCCCGATTTTGTTGCAGAAGCTGTTGATACAATCTATATGGTAGAAACAAAAAAAGAAGGAGACATCGAATTAACGGACATTAAAGAAAAAGCGCAAGCTGCCTTTCAATATTGTAAGTATGCAACTGAATACACTACCAAATATGAAGGAAAACCCTGGAAATACATTTTGATACCTCATAATGCTGTAATGATGAATATGGGTTTTGGAACTCTTGTCATGAAGTATGAATATCAAAGTTGAGAAACAATTTCTTTTTCTTACTAACAACTTTTTCAATCAATCCCTTAAACTCAATTCTCCGGTTTTACCTTCACGTAAGTACGCAGGGTCTATCGTGCTCTCTTCGCAGACAGGCTTGTTAGTCGCTGTAAAGCAGACGACATATCATACTTATCCAGATGGACATCCAGGATACTGAAACCATCCTTATATTTTTCGGCAGCTTCGAGCGCCTCACTCAGTTGTTCTTCAGTCTTAACAACGAAGCCTCTACCACCACCAATTATTTCAGGGATACGACTATATTGCCACAATTGCAAATCATTAAACGGGCCGTCCATCATAGGACGTTCTATCCCGTATCCATAATTATTAAAGACAACAACAATTGGATTAAGATGGTACCTCACTGTGGTTGAAAGCTCCATACCCGTCATTTGAAATGCACCATCACCGACCAATACCAATGGCCGCAGAGATGGACTGGCTAATTGGGCTCCTATACTTGCAGGCACTGCAAAACCAAGCGAAAGATAGTATGCCGGAGATATGAATTCGGTACGGCGGTGAACAACAAGATCAGAACCGCCAACTAAGGCATCGCCAACGTCTGCTATAACAACCGTATCATCGGTCAGGAATGCGTTCAAGCACTGGAATAATCGCTGAACGGTAACCTTTTGCCCTTTTACCGGTGAAAACGGCTGAACCTCCTGGCGCTGAATGCCTTTCAGTTCCTGACGTTTGATATCGGCTCTCATCAACTCATACATGAAATCTTGCAGATAGATATTCTCATAATTGTGGTAACGAATAGCGGTTTTTTCACTCGTGACATAAATCATTCTCCCCTGATCAAGATGTGCCGTAAAGGCGCCAAGATTAATATCTGTCAAAAGAGCTCCCAGCAATACCAGACAATCTGAGGATTCAACGTATTCGCGGACAAAATCATGCCCAATAGCGCCTTCATATAATCCCAGATACAGAGGATGCCGCTCGCTGATCACCGATTTACTGAGAAGCAGCGATGTAACGGGTATATTTGTTTTTTCTATGAATTTTACGAGTTCACTTTGTAACCCGAACCTCTGCAATTCAACACCAGCGATGATAACCGGTTTTTTCGCTGCATGTATCATGGTTATAGCTTCTGTAACTGCTTCCTGAAGAGCAACAGGGTCACTTCTTTCTTGCATCTCGCGGAATTCATACTGATGGGTAACTTGCTCAGAGGTCATATCCCGGGGCAGTTCGATATAGACTGGCCGTTTATAGCGTTGAGCTGCGCTCAGAACACGATTAATCTCGCGGGGAGCGGTTGTTGGATCACTTAATACGGTAGAAGCAACCGTGACTTCATCAAATATCTTCTTTTGTGTATCGAAGTCGCGCACTTTATGATGAAGCATCGGATTTTTTCTGCGTTCTTTGATGCCGGGCGCTCCGCTTATAACAACGACAGGGGATTTTTCAGCATACGCCTGAGCTACCGGATTAACTACCTTTAACCCGCCAACGCAGTAGGTAATACACACAACCCCTAGTCCATTCAAGCGGGCATAAGCATCTGCCGCATATCCTGCCCCCTGCTCATCACAGGTGCAAATTACGTTAAGTTTGCTACGAACAAGGTCATCGAAAAAGCGAAGCACATAATCGCCTGCAACACCGAAGACATGACGGGCTCCGCAATTATAGAGTTGCTCAATGAGGTAGTTGCCAAGAGTGTTTTTCATTTCCATTGCTTTATCCTCTGACCGGTGTAGTAAAATTTTCCTCTGTTTACTCTTCTGTAATAATGGATTACAAAACACTGACAAACAAAGTTTGTCAGCGCCACCCCAGGAACCGGCTTGCAGGGTATGAAAAATTTTCTCTTTATACATACCATGTCTCAAATAATTCCAGATACTAAAGTAAGGTTTTGGGATAATCTCTGGTAAAAACAGAAATGTATGATTATTTAAATGTACCTTCACTTTCTATACGATTGTTAAAATACGAATTGCCGCCCTTCAATTCGAATTTCCTTTCTCCATCATGAAAACTGCCAAAAATGGTTCTGCCTTGCATGAATACTAAAATGAATCTATTTTTGATATTTGTGTGGGTAATTGGAGTTTTATTATCTCCGCCAAGCACAGGCTCAGTGGTAAGTTGCATCAGCTTTCCATTATTTACCCTTACAGTATAACTGCCATCCATACCTGATATGTCAATATTCGCTGAACTTGTTGATTCAATCTTTCCAAAAGTGCTAAACATACCTTTCGCTAACTCAATGGCTGCTTCTCTCTGCTCGTCGTTCTTTCCATCTACATAGATACGAACCCATTCACCCGGGGCAACTGCATAGGCGATTTTCGCTCCCGCCAGGTCAGCGCCCATATAATTCCCTTCACTCAAAGATACCACACCAACAGCGTTACACCCCTCATTTAAGCCAATCAGCTCACAGGGACATGGAGGTTTGCAACTACATCCTTCAACAAAGACACCTTGCATACTCCACTTCTTATCGGCAATGGCGCTATCAACCCAAAGTACAGAAATAATTGCTACTACAAGAATGAAATGTTTTGTATGCATAGGAACCTCCTTTGTATTTTACGAATGAAGATTATTTGAAGTTAAAGAAACCTGGAACAGAATAGTGACGGTCTGTATCACAATGCCCATATCCCGATGGGCGCCAGGATACTATCGTGCATGTTATAGATAAAATGTCTTAAGGATGCTTCTCTGCTTTATGAAAAAATCGTTAGTTTAAAAAAGGAGGAATTCCGGGATTGCTTTGCGCAAACACTCGTGCAAGCCTACTCTTTTTTTGCTTTCACTATAGCAGTATAATGCGAAATTCTGTGAAAATCAAGTTTTGATGCCAGAAGAATTATTCACAACAGTGAATATAATTGTTTAATACCAAACATTATCCTCAAGGCTATAGTACTTCAATGATGAAACCGAACATATCTTCAACTGAGGAAAGACTACCCCATCGGTCATTGCGAGGGTCTTGTCCGAAGCAATCCTTTACAAGTTTCAGAAGAGATTGTTTCGGGGAAAAAACCCCT